>JBDRDQ010000341.1:0-5751 GCA_043820695.1 Gemmatimonadota bacterium
AGTTCAGAGTTGCCGCAGGAGTGTTCTCCATCGGCTTCCTCGTTTTCACGTTGATGCTGAAAGTGGCGGTCCCAATCTCCCTGGGTGAGTTCCAGCGGAAACCGTCAGAGGCCTGATCGCAGGAGGCTCAAAGCCCTCCCGAGTCCACCATTGACACCGGCATGCTAACTCTCACCAGGCCCCTGAACGCACCGGCCTCATACCCGGTGGCCAGATCCTCCGGATATCGCTCCGAAAGTACCCGCAACAGCTGAGGGTCAAAGAATTCAGCGTCTCCATGGCACCCCAGGCAGACCTCCCCGACGAAGAGCGGTCGGTAGTACCTCACTTCCCCCAGGGACGCTCTCTGAACGAAGCTGGCCGGAGCCTGTCCTTGCTCCTGAATGGCCCGTTCAAAGAAGAGGAGGGCTGCTTCGTCCCCCTCGTCCGGAGCATTGTCGGGGTTCCGGTACCGGAAGGAAGTACGCTTCAGGGACAGGCTCCCCCCCAACCCTGCTTCCACCATCCGGGTCAGGGGAATAGCCTCGGTTGAGCAAAGCTCCAGGGCCTGTGAAAGCCCTCCCTCCTCCAACGCGCCGGTAATGCGCCCCACCAAAGTCCGAAGGAGTTCTGCGACGGCCGGCGCCGCGATTTGGGCTACTTTCTCCCCCTCTTCGGGAGTCACCTCAGGGAGGCCTTGCTCACAGGCGGAGAGAGTCAGGGCCGAAGCCGCCAGCAGACATGCGGCCTTCATGATCCCTCCTCGCTTCACTCCCCCTCGCTTCACTCCCCCTCGCCGGTCCGCTGGCCCAGCTCCCGGTCCAGCATGAGTAGGGCACTCTGGTTGTCCCCCGCCATCTTCAATTGGTCAACCACCCTGCCGGTGTTCTCCTCTTCCTCGACCTGCTCGTCGATGAACCACTGCAGCTCCAGTTGGGCCGGGTAGTCGTTCTCTTCCAGAGCGATCTTATAGAGGTCATTGATGCAGGCCGTGATGTGCTTCTCATGAGACAACGCCTTCTCGAAAACCTCGAGGGGAGTCCCATAGTCCAACGGCGGCTCTCCGATGGCCCTCAAAACCACGCGACCGCCTCGGCGGTTGATGTGGTCAAAGAGACGCATGGCATGCACCAGCTCTTCCTGAGCTTGGAGTCTCATCCAATTCGTGAACCCGTCCAGGTTCATACCATCGAGGTGAGCTGCCATGGCGAGATAAACGTAGGAGGAGAAGAGCTCCTCGTTGATCTGGTTGTTGAATGCGGCCTGAACTCGGTCTTTCATGGTTTCTCCCTTTCATTGTGTGATACCACCGTTTCAGTACCCTACATTCTACCTGAGTTTCCCCCTACCTGAGTTTCCCCTTCGGTGGAGACTTTTCCTATCTGGACCCAAATGACGAAACGCCGGAATCCTCGAAGGATTCCGGCGTTTCCTCGATCCCGTGGCCAACCCGGCCACCGGGATCCTACCTACGTGGGGATCTTACAATCCGGCCGTCTTGTGGCACCAGGTGCACATCTCAACAACCCGACCCTCGTGGCTGGCCGGCACGTCCGTAACGGGAGGCATGACCCCGGCGGCGTGGCACATCAGGCAGTTGGCCTTCCCCTCCAGATCATGGGGAATCAGCTTGGACCCCGTGGTCACCATGGGAGAATCCGGAGCATGGCACATCATGCAAGACTCATTTGCCCGCCCCTCATGGGAGGCTGGCACATCTGGAACCGGTTCCATCACGCCGACAGCGTGGCACATGATGCAGTTGGCCTTCCCCTCAACGTCATGGCTCACGGCCTTTACCTTGACCTGGGCCGTGAGGGGGCTGGCCATGGATCCCACCACGAAAAGAACCGCCAATAAAGTTAGAAAACGACGCCTCATCAGATTGATCCTTTGTTCCCGGGAATTACTACGCCTACCTAAACTGTTTCGAGAAGAATAACAACGGATTCCCTCTCCCAGCAAGGCTGTCCAGTGTCTTTTCTGTGCAATTTTCTGGCCAGACGCCGCCCGGGGGAAGCTGATCGGGGTTGGGCACCAAACTTGCGAAATGATTACTCGGCGAAGGTTTTTTCCCGTGACTCACGGTTGCCACCATCCTCGCACTCTGATTGGAGGAGGTGAAGGCATGCCTCAGCAGGTCACACGTCTCCTTGTGGTTTTCGTTCTGCTCGGATCCGCCCTCCTCCTGGGCCGGCGCTTCTTCATTCCCGAAACGTTCGGCGACCTGGGACGCTATCGGGCAGCAGCCATTGATTCGGTAGCGAACCACGAGAAGAAATACGCTGGGCGCCAGGAGTGCGTCTTATGCCACTCTGACGTAGATGAGCTTCGGGTGACGTCGCACCACGCGGGGGTCTCCTGTGAGGTATGCCATGGGCCCGCGGCCAGCCACGTTGCGGCCCCCATGGATATCAAGCCCACCATTCCAAGGGGGCGGGAGACCTGCATCCTGTGCCACGAGTTCAGTCCATCCCGGCCCACCGGCTTCCCGCAGATCAACCCCGTGGCACACAATCCGCAGATCCCCTGCACCAACTGCCACGCACCTCATGCCCCGGAGCCGCCGGTGACGCCGGAGGAGTGCGGCGCATGTCACGGACAAATCGCTCGACAGAAGAGCGTTTCGCACCACGCTAATCTCTCCTGCACCACCTGCCACGAGGCCCCGGATGAGCACAAGCTCTCGCCCCGGACGGTGAGGCCCACACGCCCCACCAAACGTTCTTTCTGCGGGTCCTGTCACGCCCAGGAGGGGATGGGCGCCCTGGGGATCCCGCAAGTGAGTCTGTCCAGTCACGAGGACGGGTATCTCTGCTGGCAATGCCACTATCCCCATTCCCCGGAGATCGGTTCATGAGAGACGAGACGAAGCCCACTTCCGGGCCTATCAGGGAGGACCGTGAATCCCCAGTGCCGCCCGAGGCCCCTGTGGACCGCCGGGACTTTCTTCGAAGGTGCGCGCTGGCAGCCCCGGTTGTCCTCGGCGTAATCCGGGCACCGGCTGAGCTCCTGGGCCAGGAGGTGGGGGGGGTGGCAGAGGGAGAGACCCTTTACGCCATGGGGGTGGACCCGCAGAAGTGCATCGGATGTGCCCGCTGCGTCGTGGCCTGCAAGATCGAAAACGACCTCCCTGACGAACCGGGCTTCTTCAACACCTGGATCGAGCGTTACGTGATTCAGTCCGACGGTGAAGTCAGGGTGGACAGCCCCAACGGGGGAATCGACGGCTTTCCGGAGCTCCCTTCCGATTCCGACATTCTCCGGACCTTCTTCATCCCCAAACTGTGCAACCACTGCGAAAACGCACCCTGCGTTCAGGTGTGCCCGGTGGGGGCCACCTTCACCACCCCCGACGGCGTGGTGCTCGTGGACGAAGATTACTGCATCGGCTGCCGATACTGCGTCCAGGCCTGCCCGTACGGGGCCCGATGGATCCACCCCGAGAAGCATGTGGCCGCCAAGTGCACTTTCTGCTATCACCGTTTGAAGGAAGGTCTGCTCCCAGCTTGCGTGGAGGTCTGCCCGACGGGAGCTCGCCTCTTCGGTGAACTTGGGCACCGGGCTAATCCCCTGGAGCGATTCAGGCGATTCAACAACATCCAGGTCCTGAAAGCCCACCTGAACACAGAACCCAAGGTCTTCTACGCCAATCTCGACGGGGAAGTGAGGTAGGCATGCAAGGATTCATATTCCCTAACGAGCTCGAGCTTCAGTGGGGCCTGCTGGTGGTCCTTTACCCCTACCTTACCGGCCTGGTGGCCGGGGCCTTCATCCTGGCCTCCCTGGCGAGGGTCTTCAACGTAAAGGAGCTGGAGCCCACCTACCGCCTCTCCCTCCTGACCGCGCTGGCCTTCCTCCTGGTGGCTCCCCTTCCCCTTCTGGCCCACCTGGGTCACCCGTTGCGGTCCTACGAGATCTTCATGACCCCGAACCCACGGTCGGCCATGGCCATGTTCGGGTTCGTTTATGCCTGGTACCTCATGGTGGTTCTCCTCCTGGAGATCTGGTTCGACTACCGAGAAGACCTGGTGAATTGGTCCAGGAGCTCCACGGGTTTACGCCGGTGGTTCTACCTGATCCTCACTCTGGGGGCAACGGACCTTTCGGAAAAATCCCTCAAGTTCGACCACCGGGTAGGGCGTTGGATCACTATCGTCGGGATTCCCTCGGCCTTCCTGCTCCACGGCTACGTGGGCTTCATCTTTGGATCGGTGAAAGCCAACCCATGGTGGAGCAGCGTCCTGATGCCGGTGGTCTTCCTCTTCTCCGCCATCGTATCCGGCATCGCCCTGGTTCTGTTTCTCTTCATCTGGTCCCGGCTCAGTCGAGGCCGACCGGTGGATATGGTCTGCACCGACAAGCTGGCGTCCTTCCTTTTCTACGCCATTGTCGTGGATTTCTCCCTGGAAATGCTGGACTTCATCCACCGGCTCTATGAAGCTGAAGAATCCATCGCGATCCTGAGTCAGTTGGTGGAGAGCCGCCTCTTCATCAGCCTCATCGTGCTGCAGATCCTCCTGGGAACTATCGTCCCCATAGTGACCCTCCTACTGGTCTCTCCTGCACTCCGGAAGGGCGGTTTCCTGTCGGTTTCACCCGAGTTGAGGCGCATCCTATACCTGGGCACGGCTGTGTTGATTCAGATCGGGGTTTTCAGCATCCGCTGGAACGTGGTCATCGGGGGACAGCTCTTTTCCAAGAGCTTCAGGGGATTGACGGTCTATAATCTGGATCTGTTCGGTCTGGAAGGATTGGCCATGAGCATGTTCCTTCTGATCCTACCGTTGGTGATCCTCTGGGCCTTGGTGAAGCTCTTCCCTCCCTGGGTGAAAGAGGTACAAGCGGAAGGACCGGTTGCAGGGGAGTCCGGCTAAGGAGGCCTCAAGAATCGGGCGGCCTGGAAGGTAACCTGGGTGAAAGCTGGCCCGTCAGGGACCGCCCGCACCTTCCTCGCGGCCGATTGAGTCCAACTCGCCCATTCCAGTCATCTCTTCCATAGTGGTGAAGGGGTGGGCCACCAAGGGTGGAGGGCACCCCGGCCACGATTCGTGCTCATGGGCAATGAGCCAGGACCCAGCTTCCTTGACCAGGACTTCGGTCCAGAAGAGGGCCTCGGCTTCCGTTGAGGCGCCCTGGAGCGCCGCTACAGCGACCGTGGGGCTCAGAACCTGGATCCTGACCACTTCCCGCTGAAACGTCACGTGGGGGTTCGCTACAGTGTAGGACCAGGCACGCGGGGAGAAGGTCTCCCAGCCCAGCATGAAGTAGGTGCACCCCAGATAAAGAAACTCCTCACTCTGCCGGAAGTACGCCATCACACGATCCGGGTCGTGGCTGTTCATGGCCTCGGTCAGGCCAGCCAGGGTTTCCGCCACTTCTGCCGCCAGGACATCTGTCTGGGTCTGGGTGAAGGGTTCCGGCTGGGGATTGCATGCCACTGCCAGAGGAATGGAGAGAATGGCCCACAACGCAGCTATACGCATCGAAACTCCCTGAATTGAAGAAGGATCGACGGCGAGGGCGACGCATCGAAAAGCACATCCCGTCGGCGTTCAAGCCCCACGCCCAAACAAGACCAACAAGATCACCCGAAGCACTTCCATTGAAAAGCCTTCATGGTCATTTCACCGAAAACCAATGCCCTCCTCCTATTTCTGCTGGCCTGGGGGCAAGGGGAAGCCGGAGGGCAGGAGACTCGGGTCCTCTTCCCCGATCGATCCCTCATGCCGGCCCTCCTGGCCGGGCCCCGGGACCCAATCACCTCCGCCA
>JBDRDQ010000342.1:0-2950 GCA_043820695.1 Gemmatimonadota bacterium
CCGGGTGAGGATCTGGTAACCCTCACCCAGCTCCACGATCTGGAAGGCCCGTTCCGACTCGTCATACATGGCGCGGAGCTCTTCGATGGCCTCCTGCACCCGGTCTTCGTCCAGGGACTCGTCGGCCCTGGCGATCTCTTCGGCTTTGAGGGGCGCATCACTGGCGAACAGGACCCCTTCAACGATATGAGACGCCTTCAAGCCTCCTCCTCTGGCTCAGTTCCTTCGTTTCTGTCGTCGGGCACCATCCCCCTCCAGGCGTCCAGGTCCCTTCGGAGGACCCATAGCTCGGAGAAGTGCCTGGCCTGTCTCAGCGTCACGACACGCTGTTTGGACAGCTCCAACCCGGCGAGGAGGGTCATGACCCCGTGCATCTTCTCCTTCCAGGGTGCGAGCAGCTCCTTGAACTCCACCTTGGCCATATCCTTCAGCGACGCCAGGATCAGCTCGATCTTCTCCTCCAGTGCGACCAGCCCCGTCGTGATCCTAAGGGCCCGGGTCAGAGGGTGGGGGGTCTCCACCCCCATGGCCGCCTCCATCACCTCATCCCAGGTCGTCTCCAGCGGGGTGTCATCCCAGTACCGAAGAGGACGGGGCTCGACGTGACCCTTCCCGAACCTCCGTCCCCTGGCGGCTTCGGAGCGGGAAAGGCGAGAAGCGATCTCCCGAATCTGCTCGTACTCCAGAAGCCGGCGAACCAGCTCCGCCCGTGGGTCCTCCTCATCCTCGTCTCCGGGCCGGGGCAGGAGCATCTGGACCTTGATGCGGATGAGGGTGGCCGCCATCTCCAGGAACTCCCCTGCCCCGTCCAGGTCCTCGACACCGATCTCCTGCACCGCCGCCAGAAACTGGTCGGTGATGGTGGAGATGGGAATGTCGAATATGTCGATGTCCTGCCGCCGAATGAGGTGCAGGAGCAGCTCCATCGGGCCCTGAAAGCGGTCCACATCCACCAAGAGGAAATCCCCTTTGGTGATCGGACTCTTGCGGGAGGCTCGGCTCATTCCTGCGAGCCGAGGCCCGGAACGACTGCTTCCACTCGGACCTCCGTTGTGGGTGAAAAGGACGGCGGGATAATCGGGATAATAAGGTGTCGGCCCGAACCGGGCGAACGGCCTAGCTCCGGTCAGTCCTCTCGATCACATGCCAGTCCTCTTCCAGATCCGAGTTGGTGTCGACGAGAAGATGAACGATGCCGAGGGAGGGAAACCGGCTCTTGATGTCGTCCAGATCGACCGGCTCGAACTTGGATTTGTTGTTATAGTAGGCCTGATCCGTGAGGGCGTTGGATTCGTAGTTCTCTTTGGTTCGTTTGGAGATCTTGTCCAGGGAGTACTCCTCCGTGCAATGCGTCTGTTGAATCATGAGGAGCTTACCGTTTTCAGCGGCCACCTGGGCTGCCCGCATGCGAAGGGCCTGGGTCACGAAGGTGGCATCCAGGATCACGCCCACCCCTGACGCCACGATCTCCCCGGCTCGCCGGAACATCTCGTCATAGACGAGCCCCCTCTTGTCCATGGAGGAGGCCACCTTCTCATCGAAGATGTCCTCGTCCTTCAGGACCATCTTACGGATCATGTCCGTCCTGAGGATGGTGTACCCCTTGATCCGGGATACCACCTCCATGGTCTCGGTCTTGTTGCTGGCTGGAAGGCCGCAAGCGATGAGGACGGGATCGGCCCCGTAATGATCCCTCACGTATTCAGCCAGAGGTTCTCTCATCGGGCTTCTCTTTCTCTCATTGGACATCTCTTCCGTGACCGCCCAGGGTGGCATAGGAATGGGAAAGATCGAAATAACGGATGGCGGATTCCAGCTGCCGGTTTTTTGCGGCGCCGTCGAGGGCGGAATCGGCCGAGGTGAAACAGGCGATCTTCCCCCGGACATAGGCCCGATAACAGCAATAGAAATCGACGACTTCCAGGAACCCCGAGTCGCCCGATCGTTCCACGTACCTTTCCACTACCGCCCGCGCCAGCTCCGGCACTCCCTGGAAATCCAGATCCATGACCAGGAAGGCCAGGTCCACCGCCACATCCGAGCACCGGAACCGCTCATTGAATTCGATGCAATCGAAGATCACCGGGGAGTCTTCGAAGAAGATGTTTCCCAGATGAAGGTCTCCGTGGCATTCCCGGACCCAGCCCTGGGTGATCCTGCGTTGGAAGAGCTCCTCCTTTTCACGCAGGAAGCCGTTGGTGAAGGTCCGGATCTCGTCATACCGTTCGCGGGTCAGGGCCACACCGACGTAGGCGGCGGTCTGCTCGAAGTTTTCATCCGTATTGAACTTGACGGTGCCGGCGCTTCCGAACTCGTCCACCCCCGGCCCGGTCTTGGCCGTTTGATAAAAGGGCACCAGTGTGTCCACGACCGACTGGATTTTCCCGACCGTGAGATCGCCCCGCCCCAGGACCCTCAGACCCAGCAGACGCTGTTCCACCTGCCGCATCACCACCACCCAATCCACCACCGGCCCAGCCCCGTTCAGCGCCGGAACGCCATCATCCACGGTTACGGGTTCCACCCGCAGGTACACGGAGGGCGCCAACCTGCGGTTCAGCGTCAGCTCCTTCTCGCAATTCTCCCGCCTCAGTTCGATGGTGGTGAAATCAAGGAATCCGAAATTCATCGGTTTCTTCAGCTTGTAGACGAGGTCCCCCGTGAGAAACACCGATGAGATGTGGGTTTGGATGTACCCCACGGCCTCGACGTTGTGGGGATAGAAGGCCGGGTCTCTCATGGAGCCGACCAGCATGGCGTGGTCCACAACGGTCACGGTTTCTCCAAAATGCGAGGGCGCAGGCTGACCCAGGGCCGTCCCGGACAAGCTTGGTCCTGGAAGGCGGCGGGTCAATGGACCCGCGGCCTGGTGGATCCCCTATGGACCTCCGCAGGGCCCCCGGGCACTTGAACCCGACTCCGGGCTCGTTTTAGCTTGGCGGGTGGGCGA
>JBDRDQ010000343.1:0-3829 GCA_043820695.1 Gemmatimonadota bacterium
CCACCGAGCCGGTTTCCGTTCGCACCAGCTCTGGTGCCGGGTTTCCATAGGCCCGCCATCGAGCTGGGTCCAGGCCGTTTGTCCATGTCTCACGGAGCACAGCCCGGGGCTCCATGGCTGGAGCGACTGTGATAGTGTGCCGGGTGGTTCGCCAACCTCCGGCGCTCACTTCCAGGATTACTTCCCCGGGCCCCAATGCCGCTACAGTGTCGCCTCCAATCGCCCAAAGAAGGTCAGTCCGGGAAGACTTGACCCTTATGGCGTTCGGTTCAAGCGGATTCCCTTCCGAATCCTCGCCAGTCAGGCTGATGCGCTGAGATTCCCCAACAATGAGGTGGTTCGGCCCTGTCACGGCGATCCTGTCCAGGTAGGGCGTCGGGGAGTCAGGAACCCATGCTCGCAGTCGCCCAGGAGCATGATCCAAGGGCGGTCCACTGTTTGCATCGGCTGGGTACAGATGGGCCCAAAGTGGGCTTGGTGGATTCGTGCCCAAGTCCACTGCCACGAACTCTCCGTTTGGAGACCAGATTGGGAGTACCGAACCTGAGGGGACCAGGAACCGGTTCACCACGGATCCTTGCACTGCGTCCACGACGAGGAGGGTCCAGAGATCACTCCCGGTTTCTACCACGGCCAGGTGGACGTTGTCCAAAGACCAGACCCCTCCGGAAATAAGGCCCCCCATTCCCCAGGCTGCCATCCGCTCTCCGTCCGTTCCCACCAAAACCAGGCTATCCCCACCGGGTGCCCGGATCGTGTACGCAATCCTGGTCCCGTCAGGGGACCAATCCGCATGGTAGTTCAGGAACGGGTCGTTGGAGATGTTTCGTGTCGTTCCGGTATCCAGATCGTGGATGAAGATGTCGTAACGGAAACCGCTCTCGCTGCCGCGATCGCTCATCAACAGGATCGCGTGACCGTCGGGAGCCCAACCGAGAGGGAAGTCGTCGCCCGGAGAGGGCGCGATCACCTCCTCTTGTCTGCCGCTCGTCATGCAGGTCTCAGGAGGACCTTTAAAAGATACGCAGCGATGAAGCACGCGGGTTCCCCCGGGTTCAGGAAGAGAATCGGGGGAGCGCAGCATCTCCCGGGAGACCGGGACTGCCAGTGTGTCCCCGGGTCCAGCGCCAACGATCCGGAGGCCCCTGAGCGCGCCTTGCGATTCCAGCAGCAGGGTTCCTCCTCCACCGAAAAGGGACGTTCCGCCGGTTGCAGGGGATCTCCGTGCCGCAAAAACCAGCAGGGGGAGCAGAATGGCCGCGGTCGCCCCCACGGCGAGGATTCGTTGGGCCCAGGGATCCCTCACCGTCTGCCGAAACCGCGTTCGTCGTTTGAGTTCCCGAATCCGTTGACGCCGGGCCCGGGAGGAATACCCGTGCTTTGCCACTTCATTGTGAAGTCGTGCGTAGAGGTCCGGTGTGGCGCACCAGCCCCGCACTCGGGCGAGGGTCTCCAAAACCTCTTCGCCTTTGCGGTGGCTTTCAGCGCTCGCAGGCAGGGCAGATATCTCTTCAAGTAACAGAAGGGCCGCTTCTATCCAAAGCCCTGCTCCACAGGCGAGCCGCAGCCTGGTGAGGGTTTGGGTCGGAGAGCCGCTCCCCGGCTCTCCCGCCTCCCGGCGAAGAGCCACCGTGAACATGGCCTGGATCTGATGGGAGGAGGGGCCACGGAGGGCTGCCTCGCCGATTTCCGCATGCGCGGGTACGACTGCGGCGTCCTGGAGCTCGAGCAGCCGTTCCCTCACCAGCGTGTCGACCTCTCCCGGAAGAAGGACCGGGTCAAGTCCGGCGACTTCAGCGATCTCTGGGATGGTAGCTGGGTGATGGAGCACCGCAGCGGCAGCAAGGACCTGCCTCGTCAAGTCTCCCAGGCCCTCGAGTCGACGCAGGATCAGGGTGACGACGGGCTCGGCTGCATGCCCGATTCGCTCCGATTCCAACAACTTCTGGGCCGCCCACCTCCCACCCTCGATTCTCACCAGCCCCTCTCTCCGGAGTAACACGAGCTGCTGCAGAAACACGAGGGGAACCCCCCCCGAGGCTGCCAGTAAGGCGGTGATCAGCCGCTCCCTGGCCGCAGGCTCGTCGAATCGGGCCATTGAATCCAGAGCCTTTCCCGCCTCCTCCCTGGAGAAGGGTGAGAGCCGGAGCACGAGAGTACCGGCGGAGGCAAGAAGGGGATCCACCACCCTTTGGTGGGCGTCCCGGAACGCCAGAAGTAGCAGGAGGGGCTCTTTTCTGGCCTCCTGAGCAATCCGATGCAGAACCTCGAGACTTGCGGCATCGCTGAAGTGGGCATCGTCGACGATGAGCAGAACGGGGTTCTGGCTCACCTCTGCTCGGAGTACCGCCAACACGGACTCTCTGAACCCCACCCTTTCGGAATCATTCTCAGCCGCCTGCCCCTCGATCCCGGGCATGATGGGCCGGAGCGCGCTGATTTCCCCCGGTCGGAGCGAAGCACACAGATCGTTGGTAAGGAGGGGCCCCATCAGTGAAGGGAGAATCGAATTCGGGGTCCTCCACTCCGTTTCGAACGCTCGGGCCCGAAGCACCCGTATCCCTTCTCCCCTGGCGATTCGGGCCACCTCGTCCAGGAGACGGGTCTTTCCGATCCCGCTTGGCCCAGCGAGGGCGGCGCTACCCCCGGCGTCTCCCTGGTTAATCGCCCACAATTGCTTCCTTAGATGAGTCAACTGCTCTTTGCGTCCAATGAAACCCGAAAGAGGCCTCTCGTTTGCCCCGTCCAAGGTCCCCATCTCTCCACGGGCCCTCGCGAGAAGCTCCCGGAGCTTCGGGTCGGGGGATTCCTCTGTGTCCCTCAGAAGGCGATCGATCTGGTCAGCTGCCTCCAGGGCCACTGCGGGCTCCCCGGCAAGAAGACCAGCTCGCACCAGTTGGGTCCACCCGTCCAAGGCTTCCTCGTCGATGAGGACCAGCTTCCGGGCAACATCCACGTAAAGGGCTGGATCCAGCGCCAATCCCCGTTCTGCGGCTCTCGCCAGGAATTCCCGGACGGTCCGCTGAGTGCGGCGCCGGAGGTCATCGGCCCACTCCTCCAGATACTGAGCGTGGCGGGGCAGCGCCTCATCGAAGACGTCGGCCTGATAAAGGTCGAGCACTGCCCGTGGGTCATCCCTCCCGATCGCCTCCCGGAGCGCTAACAGGTCGCAATCCAGCCTGTCGGGGTTCACCGCGACCAGGCGTCCGGTGCGCTCAACCACGCCGGGAGGGAGGTGCCGATTCAGATCGTAGAGCTGAGTCCGGAGGCGGGCCGATGCGTCGGCGCCAGGCACCGGATCCCAAAGGATCTCCATGAGTTCGTCTCTGGAGGCCCCGGAAGGACGTTCGACGAGGAGATACGCAAGAAGGGCGAGAGCCCGGCCGCCTCGAGGTGTGCCCTTTACGTCGAGAAAATGAGCGGGCCGGGCCATGAGGCGAAGGACCACTCGAGCGGCCCCAGGGGCGGGACCGGCGGCTCCGGAGTCGGCCAAGGATCTCCTCTCAAAAGGTGAGCGAGACTGCGGGCTATCGCACCGATGGGGGCAGCCACATAGGAACGGGTGCACGCCCGGCGTCAGGTTCGCGTCAGATCAGGGTCCTGTCGGCGCCGAAAAAAGGCAACGCCGGTGGGCCGGATGGCGACCTGACGGTCGAGGCTTAATAGATCGGGCATGTCATGTCAGTCGGCAATGAGAACCTTACTTCATGCCCGGAGGAAAGACCATGCGCCGCATCACCGTTCTGTTCGGATTCCTCGCCGTGACGGCTTGCGCGACTGCTCCAGTCGACACAACTACCAACTCCAAGGGGGTGACGCGAATAGGTGG
>JBDRDQ010000344.1:0-4810 GCA_043820695.1 Gemmatimonadota bacterium
GGCCTGGGCCGCTTTTTCCCTGACCTGCTCTTTGTCGGTGTTCCAGCCACCCCACATGTACTTGGAGGGAAAGCCGTCGAGGGTGCGGCGGAAATTTTCCGTAGCGTCGGCCACCAGCTCGGGGGAGGGACCCAGCGAGGCGTTGTTGAAGTAGTAGAGACCTGAAGCGAAGGTGAACTGCGCTCTGACCAATTCCCAATAGTCTTCAGAGTCATCCGCTTGGGTCAGGACGCCCGCTGTCGTTTCGGCTTGAGCGAGCAGAGGTCTGCGGGCCAGTTCGGTGAGCAGCGCTCCTGCGGCGATGCTGGAAAACGATGCCTTCAGGAATGAACGACGCTCGATCGCTTTCACGATAAACTCCTTCTTATGCCTTGTAACCCGTGACCTCCAGGTCGCTATCCGATCAAAGGTACGCGGGTGGCCTCTTTCGGGGGAGGAGGTCCGTGAGGGTCTCCCAGTTTTTTGCCGTACTCCCCAGTGTTAGATTGGGTCATGCGCATAACCTTTCTATTCTCGCTGATACTCCTGTTGGGCGGCTGCAGCCACAGCCGAATGAACGTTGTCATGCTGGGTCCTGCCGGCCTGCGACCCGACCCTGTCCCCGCCGAGTCGGTGTTCGTGTTTACGGGTGAGGATCGGGTCCTTCTGAAGTACCAGCCGATTGCCCAACTTTCGGTCCGCCCCAGGTACTCGATCAATCCGGTTTGGGAAGCCCCAGCCGTGGAATGGGCGCTTCGGGAGAAGGCAGGGGAGCTTGGTGCCGACGCCGTCATCTTGGGGGAGATCAGTGGTTGGGCCTTTAGCGGCGTCGATGGCGAGGAAACGTGGGGGTCCGCCACCGCGATCCGGTTCGTGCCAGCTGGTTCAGGACAGACGGTCTCAGCGGCCCGCTCTCCGAGGGAGATGAGGGCGATCGTCGTGGCCCCCCTCGGTGTGCCTGAAGGCGTTCCCTTGCCCGATTCAATCGCGGCAACCTTTGTTCAGGACATATACGATGGGCTTCGTGCAGCCGGCTATTCCCCTCTGCCCCTTGCCGCCTATGAGTCGGTTTGGGCAGAGGCGGCTCTGGACCCGGAGGGCGTGCCGGATCCCATCATGGACCTCAAAGCAGGGGGCGAAGAGCAGTCAGGGGAGCAACGGATCCTCCGGTCCCTGATCGAAGAATATGGCGCCGATGGTTTCCTGTTCCCCGACATCCAAGAAGTCGAGGCCCATTTCGACGGTGAGGAAGCACATTGGGATGGGGTAGAACAAAATCCAGCGGGCTGTGAGGATCGCTCTCTCGTCGTTGGGACGGGGAGGTTGAGGCCGGGCAGCCACCCGCTCGGTTCTGGATCCGGGGCCTTCCGTTCGGGATGGCCGGATGGAGCTGCGGTCGCCTGAACCCCGTTCGGTTGGGAGAATAATCGTATCGACTCCGTTGTCAGGAGAGTCACGCTTCGGAGCTTCGCCGACTCGATGCCGTGGCGGAGCAGGCCCGAGCAGACCCGGACCTGTCGCCAGACATCTCGATTGCTTACACATTGGCAGTTTCTTTCCGTCTCAACGGTATCAGCGCGACCGGAGTCGTTGATTTGTGAACATGATGAGATCGAAGTGTCCGAGATGCTGTTACAGCTGGTGAGTTGGCGCTGGCAGCTTATACACAGGGTCGTCACGGAGGAGGCGACGATGAGCTTCTCCGTGTCCGCTCTCCGAGTCGCGGCCCTGGCGGCTTGCCTGGTGGCCTTGCCTTCGCCAGGGGTAGCCCAGCAGGGCGGCAACGTCGATCCGGAGAGCCTCCCCCGACCAGAGCTGCGGCTCGCGCGCGGCCCTGCCATCCGAGTTGATGGGCGTTTGGACGACCCGGCGTGGGCGTCGGTGTCCCCCATCACCGACTTCATCCAGTCGGAGCCTGACGTAGGGGAGCCCGTCAGCCAACGCACAGAGGTCCGCATTTCCTGCGACGCCACCTACCTGTACGTCGGGGCGGAGATGTTCGACTCCGACCCGGCGGGCATGGTGTACGGCGGCCTGGAGCGCGACTCTCCGGGGATCCTTTTCGAGGAGATGGACGCATTCGGTATCGCCCTGGACACGTATCTGGACGGCAGGAATTCCTTCATCTTTTTCGTGAACCCAGCCGGCGGCATCAAAGATGGCCAGGGCACAGACGACGGCCGCTCCCGGGACTACGGGTGGAACGGCGTGGTGGACGTGAAGACCACGACCCACGAGGGGGGGTGGACGCTGGAGATGGCCATCCCGTGGCGTACCCTGCGCTTCGACCCCACCCTCCCCGACCAGCAGTGGGGGATGAACCTCATGCGTCGCATCCGGAGGCGGAACGAGGTGTCGTACTGGGCGCCCCTGGACCGGCGCAACCGAGTGTTCCTCATGTCCAAGGCCGGGACCCTAGAGGGGATGGGGCGACTTCCCGCCGGCCGAAACCTGAGTGTGAAACCCTTCTTGCTGGCATCCCGGGCCGGGGGCAACACCCTCAGCGGTGACGCCCGAGGGAACGAGGCGGACGGCGGCGTGGACCTTAAATGGGGAATCACGCCCAGCCTCACCATGGACCTCACTTGGCGCACCGACTTCTCTCAGGTGGAGGTGGACCAGGAGCAGGTGAACCTCACCCGCTTCCCGGTCTTCTTCCCCGAACTGCGGGAGTTCTTCCTGGAGAACTCGGGGACGTTCACCTTCGGCGACGTGGGTGGAGGCCCCGGAGGTCCCCGCCTGGGATCGTCGCTGCGGGACCTGACCCTCTTTCACTCCCGGCAGATCGGACTTCGGAGCGGGAGCCCCGTACCGCTCTTGGGCGGCGCCCGCCTCACGGGACGGGCAGGCGACTTCGAGCTGGGCGTCCTGAACGTCCAGGGGCAGGAGTTCGACTCGATGCCCGCCGAGAACTTCAGCGTGCTCCGCGTCCGACGGCGGGTGATGGGCAACTCCGACGTCGGCTTCGTCTTCACCAACCGCCAGCCCACCGGCGTGGACACGCCGGCGAACCAGGCGGCGGGGGTAGACGCCAACCTCACGCTGTTCGGGAAACTTTACGTGAACACCTACGTGGCGGGGACCCGGCAAGGGGACAAGAACGACCGGGCGGGTCGCCTCTCTGTGGGGTGGAGAGACCGCTTCTGGAACACCTCTGCGGCATTTCGTCAGGTGGGCGAGAACTTCGACCCGGGTATCGGTTTCGTGCGCCGCCGTGCCATTCGAGAAAGCTATGCCACCCTTGGGATCCACCCCCGCCTCGGCATCCCCAGTGGCCTGGAAATGAACCCGTACGTTGAGTGGACGCACACCACGGACCTCTCCGGCCGCCTGGAGTCCAGGGAGGAGTGGGGAGGGCTCAGTTTCAGCTTTCTCGACCGCTCGTCGCTGAACCTTGCCTACACACGGAGCTTCGAGCGCCTGGACGTCCCGTTCCGCGTCCGGGAGGGGACCTCCATTCCGGTGGGCGACTACACTTTCGGCCAGGGCTCTGTCTCGTACAGGTCCAGCCAGGGGAAGGCGCTGTCAGGAAACGTGAGCGCCTCCGGCGGCGGGTTCTACGACGGCACGCGCTACACCGTGGCGGGGGGTCTACGCTGGCAGCCGGACCACCACCTGGTGCTGGATCTGGACGCCACGCACAATTCGGTGACCGCCCAGGGCAACGCATTCACCGCCGACCTCTATAGCGCCCGCGTCCAGTATGCGTGGAGCACGACCCTCAACTTCGGCGGCTTCGTGCAGGTCAACGCCGACGCCGACGAGATGGTGACAAACCTCCGGGTCGATTTCATCCACGCTCCGCTCAGCGACTTCTTCCTCTTGTACACCGAGCGGCGGTCCTTGGGCGGAGGGGGCGTTCTCGAACGTTTCTTCACCGTGAAGGTGACGCGGTTGCTGCTCTTCTGAGGCGGGCGCTCAGAGCTTCCTCCCAGTCTTCCGTGTTCGGTGGGTTTCGACACGATTACCGGCCCGCTGTGTAGCTCAGCTTCGCCCGCAGCCCCAGCGGCTGGCGCGAGACCGGGCCGGGTCATTCCTGGTCTTTCCCCAAATGCTGGATTCTGATCTTGACAGGGCACGGGGCGTCCTGCACAGCCACCGGTCGATCCCGGACGAGTCAGGTCGAGGGGCGGTTCGCATCGCATCTCCAAAAACGAGTTACTCCATGGCTGGCTCCATCCTGATCGTCGACGACGAGGCCCGAATACGAGAGTCTCCTGCGGATGTTGTGCTGGCCGACGTGCGCATGCCCGGTATGGATGGGCTCCCCAGTCTACGTCATCGCCATCATGTGGGTGATGACCTGAGCTCACGGGCGCTTCGGCCGACCCCGATCGCTGGAAGTGGAGGGTTGTCGCTGCATAACACGTATCAGGCCCCCGGAGTCAAGCGCCCGCCGCTGGGTATCAGCCTTCCCCCTCCGGAGCCGCGTCTTGCTCGCCGGAGGAATCGCTGGCCGTTCCGCCGGAGCCCTGATCCCGTTGGAGGGCAACTCCAGAGGCAATGAGGGGCACGAGGAGTAGCGCGGCCCCGAATAATTAGTCGGCCACGTTGTTGGCGCCTCCCGGCGCGAAGATCACGAGGAAGGGCGCGGACACGGCAATCGCGTTCGCGGTGCTCCAGGGTCTCGTCGCGCTGGTGGCGCTGTTCGCGCTGTATCTCCTGGTCGTCGCGATCCTGCCGGACCTCACGGTCCCGCCCCAACCGCTCGAGCGCGCGAACACGCCGGCTGGACCGGCCGATTCGTCCCCACCCTTCAGCACGGATCGCCAATTCGAGGCCAACGGCTCGTCGGTCAGCGGTTGGCTGTACCGACCCGAGCCGTCGGCCC
>JBDRDQ010000345.1:0-5319 GCA_043820695.1 Gemmatimonadota bacterium
ACGGGCACCATCTTGGATGCCAATTCCGGTCAAGGCCTCGACGCTGTCCAGGTCAGCCTGGAAACCGTCGGAGCCACGGAGACACGCCTCGGCGGTCTCACGCAAACGACCGGTCGGTTCCTCATCATCAACGTCCCGGTAGGGCAGTATGTCCTTCGGGCTCAACTCCTGGGCTTCGGGACCCTGACCGAGGTGGTGGATGTCACGGCAGGTGAAGCCGTGGTGGTGAACCTCCGCCTGGAACCCCAAGCCATCTCCCTTAGTGAGATCGTGGTGACGGGTGTGGCGGGAGCCACCCAGCGTACCAAGCTCCCCTTCGACGTGGCCCAGATTCGGGTTGCGGACCTGCCGGTTCCCAGCGTGAACGCCGCGCAGGCCATCTCCGGGAAGGTTGCCGGGGCCATGGTGGTGGGCGGAAGCGGCCGGCCGGGATCGGCGCCGTCCGTCCTGCTCCGTGGTATCACGAGCCTGGACGCCACCGGCAGGAGCCAGGACCCCCTCTACATCGTGGACGGGGTAATCCTGAGTTCGAGCATGGTGGACCTCGACGCGCTGGACATCCAGAGCATAGAAGTGGTGAAGGGCGCGGCAGCGGCCTCCCTCTACGGTTCTCGGGCCGCCAACGGGGTCATCCAGATCCGAACCAAGCGCGGCGCGGAAATGGGCAACGACCAGATCCAGTACACCCTCCGGTCCGAGTACGGCCGGAGCGAGCTGGCGATCATCCCGGACATTCTGCTGACCGAGACCCATGAGTTCGCCCTCACCCCGGACGGCAAATATTTCGTGGACATCGACGGAACGGGCTGCAACTGGCTGGAATGCAGCCAGCCGCGGCTGGCCGGACAGAAGGCGGGCGGTGGTGTGGCGAACGAGTGGAACACCTACCAGACGAACGTATGGCCTGGGCAGACCTTCGACCAGATCCGGCGTTTCTTCACCAATGGTGACTACCTCTCCAACTACCTCACCGTCTCGGGCCGTTCCGGGCGGACCAACTTCCACGCCTCCTTCAGCAATACCCAGGAAGATGGCGTGATGCTGTTTGAGAAGGGGTACAAGCGGAACAACTTCCGGCTGAACGTGGACCAGGCCGTCGTGGAGAACCTGACGGTTCAGACCAGCCTCTTCTACAGCCGGTCGAAGCTGGATGATGATTACGGAAGCCTCTTCGACCTGACGCGTATGCCCGCCGGCGTGGACCTCCTCGGGGACGACCCCTTCGAGCCCGGGGAAATGGTCCTCCAGATCAACCCCACCGACACCGAGAGCCCCAATCCGCTCTACGCCATGAAGAACACGGTTTCCGAGGAATGGCGGAGCCGGTTCCTGGGGTCGGCGACGGCGCGGTACTCTCCGCTCGAGTGGCTCAAGATCGACGGGAACGTGAGCTTCGATCGCTTCGACAACGAGAGCTCCACTTTCCGGGAGAAGGGTTACCGGACCATCAACCCGAGCGAGTCCATGAACAACGGGACCCTCTCCAAGTCCCAGAGCCGGACCGAGGCGCTGAACGGCAGCGTCACGGCTACCGCCGTGTGGAACCCCACGGACCGGATTCGGAATACCACCAGTGCCCGGTACCTCTACGAGCAGGAGGACTACCAGGGCTTCAACACGAGCGGGTATGAGTTCACCGTGGCGAAGGTTCCGACCTTCGGGAATATCCGCGAGGAGAGCATCGACAGCGGCAACTCCATGGAGACCGTCCGCTCCGATGGGTACTTCTTCATCTCCAACTTCGACATTTACGACAAATACGTGGTGGACGCCCTCATCCGGAACGACGGCAGCTCGCTCTTCGGGAAAGATGAGCGGCGGCAGTGGTACTACCGGATCGGCGGGGCCTGGCGTCTCAGCCAGGAGAACTTCTTCAACATTTCGGCCATCGATGAGTTGAAGTTCCGCTACTCCATCGGGACGGCCGGCGGCCGGCCCAGGTTCTCGGCTCAGTATGAGACCTACAGCGTCGGGACGGGTAGCATCAGGCCGGTCAATCTGGGGAACAAGGACCTGAAGCCCGAGTTCTCCACCGAGCACGAGGCAGGGTTCGACATGAGCGTTTTCGACTACAAGGCCATCCTCTCGATGACCTACGCTCGAACCACTACGGAAGACCAGATCCTCCAGGTTCCCCAGCCCGCATTCACGGGCTTCACGAGCCAGTGGCGGAACGCCGGGACTCTGGAAGCGAAGACCTGGGAGGCCACCTTGGACCTCCGTCTCATGGAGCGGCCGTCCTTCAGCTGGAGGGCCAAGCTCCTTCTCGACCACTCCACTACCACCATCACCGCGCTGGACGTTCCGCCCTTCCAGTACGGGAACAACCAACAGGGCCAGACCGCGTCCTACTATGCCCGGTCGGGCGAGGAAGTCGGGACGTTCTATGGAGCCCAATACGCCATGAGTTGCTCGGACCTCCCGGCGGACGTGTCCTGCGACGGGTTCGTCAATGACAGGGACGGCTTCCTGGTGTGGGTCGGGCAAGGCGGCAGCCTCAGCAATCCCGTTTGGGGGAGCGAAGGCGTGGCGGTACTCGGGAAGACGCTGAAATGGGGAACTCCCTTCCAGGGGGTCTGCACCGATCGCGTCACGGGTGAGGAGACCATCTACTGCCCCCTCGGGAACACCATCCCCGATTACAATATGGGCTTGTCCACGACCATGAACTTCAAGGGGCTGTCCCTGTACGCTCTCCTCAGCCGATCGGCGGGCTTCGACATGTTCAACGAACCTCTCCAGTGGGGCATTTTCAAGGGCTTCGCCGGGGTGTTCGACCAGACCGGAGTTCCGGAGAACGAGCAGAGGCCCCTGGGTTATTTCGACGCCTGGTACGGGGTCAGCGGACTCGGGCCCAGCAGCATCTTCGTCGAGGACGCGACCTTCACGAAGCTCCGGGAAATCTCCTTGGCCTATCGGCTACCCGCCGACTGGCTCGGCGCCATCCCCGGTCTCAACCGTCTGAGCGGGATGGGCTTCACCCTTACGGGCCGGAACCTGTACACCTGGACGGATTACCTCGGCTACGATCCGGACTCGGGCGCCAGCGGGGGCGACCTCGGCTCGGCTGCTGCTTCCCGGCAGGAAGGGTACAGCTACCCGCAGTTCAGAACGTTCACTGGAACCATCGAGATCATCTTCTAAAGGAGCCGATCGATGAGAGTCTCATTTAAACATCTTGTGGTCGGCTCGCTCCTCCTCCTTGGAGGCGCGGCGTGTGCCGACCTTGACGTCGTCAACTACAACTCGGCCGATGCGGCGCGGGCTCTTGCCACGCCCTCGGACGTGGAAGCACTGATCAAAGGATCGTTTGGCAGTCAGTGGAGTGGGGGCGCTTCCTACAGCGGCCTTGGACCCATCCTGAGCAACGCGTCGTTCCAGCACACGGCGCCCTGGGCGAACTTCGGGATGGAGCAGTACGGCCGGATTCCCAGGATCACGACGGTCAACGACCCCTCCGACGGCATGTACAGCTACCTTGTCCGGGCGTGGACGTACAATTACCGGGCCATTGCAGCCATCGCCGACGGGTTGAGAGCTCTGGAGAACGAGGAGATCAGCTCGGAACTGGGGCCCGAGGCCGTGGCCAGGGCCAAAGCCTACGCGAAGTTCGTGCAGGCCCTCGCCCATGCCGACCTGGCCCTCCACTACGACATGGCCTTTGTAGTCACCGAAGACACGGACCTGAGCCTGGGGAATGAGCCTGTGGCCTATCCGGAGCTTCTTGACATTGCCATGGGACTGTTCGACGAAGCCATCGCCCTGTGCGGCACCAGCTTCGATCTGGGCTTCGACTGGATGGCGGGAGACGTATCCAACCAGGATCTCCAACGTTTCGCCCACTCCTTGAAGGCCCGCTACATGGCCGAGACAGCCCGGACGCCGGCGGAACGTGCTGCGGTGAACTGGAACGCCGTCATTCAGGAGCTTGACCAGGGAATCACCGAAGACTGGATGATGAACATGGATTGGGAGGTGGGTTGGTCCTCCTCCGCCTTGCATTACGCGGGAAGACCCGATTGGGGCCAGTTGAACAACTTCGTGTGGGGCATGGCGGACCAATCCGGGAACTACCAGGAGTGGTTGAGCCTGCCCTTCTCCGAGAAGTCCTATGAGTTCTCGGATGGGCGATTGGTTCTATGGGTCACTCCAGACCTCCGGTTCCCCCAGGGCTCCACGCTGGCGGAGCAACGGGCCAACGACAACGGAGCCGTGGTCCGGATTTCGACCGCATCCGAGGCCGGATCGGTCTGGGCCAGGCCCGACCGGGGAACCTGGCGCTGGGGCTGGTACAAGAGCGTACGGGGTACGGAATATCGGTATAAGTCTCCCGGCGTCAGGGACCAGCCTTACTTTTCACTGGCAGAGGCGAGGCTCCTCAAAGCCGAAGCCCTCTTCCGGACGGGCAACAAGGCGGCCGCCGCAGCGATCATCAATGAGACCCGGGTACCTGCGGGGCTCAACCCCGCGGACGCCGCTGGCACCAACACGAGCTGTGTTCCCAAGCTTCCCAACGGCAGCTGCGGAGACCTTTGGGAGATGCTGAAGTGGGAGAAGCGGGTGGAAACCGTGTATACCGGGATTGAGCACGCCCTTTGGTATTACGACAGCAGGGGTTGGGGTGACCTCTTCAAGGGTACCTTCCTCCAACTCGGAACACCCTGCCAGGAACTCCAGGTTCTCCAGATGGAGCCTTGCATGAACTACGGCGGGCCCGGCGGTGAATTCGGGTCGCCTGGAAGCACCTACGCCTACCCCCACGAAGGGTAGTATCCAGCCGAAACCTCAACGGGAGGGGGCGCGTTTCGCGCCCCCTCCTTTTTTTGGTTGTACGCCCGGCATGGGCGGTAGTCAGGGGGTGGGAGTCCCCCAGGGACCTGGTCGCAGGGACCGAAGTGAACCGCAAGGCGATGTGCCGTGAGGGCGGCGCCGAAGGAAACAGGGTAGCGAAGTCGTTGAGCCGACGAACAGGAATCGGATATGAGGCGCTGTGGACCAGGGTGAGCGGGCCACTGACCGCGAAGCTCTTGCGACCAAAGGGAAGCGGCGCAGATCCGGCGGCTGTGCGACGAAGGCCACCGTTCTTATTCGGGGAGATCTCGCCTTGTGCCTGAAAGGGTGATGTGGGCGCTGCGCTTGTTTGCCTGCCTACGGAGCGAGAAGTCAGCAGAGGCCGAACTATTGATTCCTGCGTAATGTATGTCCTATCTTTGGGCAACCGGAGGTGCATCATGCGCCGCAAAGGAAGCCCCGAAGAGTTGGAACGTCGTAGGTACCGGGCAGTCGAGTTGTTGGAGGACGGGTATGACGCCGGGGAAG
>JBDRDQ010000346.1:0-7636 GCA_043820695.1 Gemmatimonadota bacterium
GTCAGCGTAATCCTGGTGAAAAATGTGAGCCAGCTCATGAATCACCACCAGTTCCATCCACTCGTCCATGTGGGGTAACCCGAATCCATCCACTGGGGGAGGGGCGAAGATCACGATTCGGTTGGAGGGGAAGACCCTGGAAAACCCGTTGGAGATGTCTGCGTGGTCCGTGACCACCAGATCCACTTTCCCCTTCGGCGGATCGATGAACTCCCGGGCCAATGCCGCCCAGGCTGCCTCGGCTCTTTGGCCCGCCCTTTGGGCAAGATCGAGAAGATCAGCTGGGTAGGTGATTCGGAAATGCTCCGTATCAAGTGTCCGCCAGGCCTCCCCGGGGGGAATTTGGGCGAACCCTTTCGCCGGCGTCGAGACCAGAGCCGACGCCACAACCAGTCCAGTGACGAGGCCAGTGATGAGGCCAGTGAAAGGACACACCTTGTCAAAACGACCCATTAGCCTCACCCTTCCGGAACCTACTATTCGTCAGGCCATCGAAAATGCAGAACAAAGAGAATCTCTGGTACCACTTGGGGTACGCGCTAGGGAAGGGCAGAAGGCAACTTCCGGCCAAGAGAGAGAGCCGGGCGGGAAAGCCATCTCCCGTTGACGACGTGTCCCACAAGGTCCTGGACGCCTTTCTCGCCGTTGGGGCGGGATCCGTTCTTACCCGGGCCCTAGCCCTTTGGCCCAGTCGCCGGGGTCCCGGCCTCTTTCGCCTGTTCCGGGCTGGAGCCGCAGGGGCCGCCGCCGCCTTCCTGGCCGAGTTGGCCCGCCCCGTCCTGACGGGAAAAACGACTGAAACAGCTTTGGAGGAAAAGCTCACCGACATCCTCCTGGCCGGTGCGGGGCGGGGCCTGCTCTATGCAGCCCTGGTGGAGCCCCGGATTCCAGCTCCCCCCATCCTCCAAGGGTTGGCCTACGGAAGCCTCGAGTATGCCCTCCGGCCCTGGGGCGGACTCGGAAAGCTGGCCGGCTCACAGGCACCTCACGGGAAGATCCCTGCTTTGCAGATTCTTCTGAAAGACCGAGGGGCCGATGAACATCTGGTGGAGCATGTGGCTTTCGGGGTAGCCTTGGCCCTTCTATACGATCGGTAAGGCATCACTCCCTCGGCTCGCGGCCGAAAGCCAGAAGGGGAATCTCCCAACCCCCGGCCGGGTCCCTCTCCCCTGGATTGGCCCGAAACATCTCCGTCGGGCACCGGGCCAGGGATGGAGAGGCCTCCCTCCCAGAGCCTATTCCCACGTCCGCATCGAATCCCACGTCCGCATCGAAGATTCCCAGTAACTGTGTGCCGGTCTGATCGGGGGCTCCCACCTCCACCAACCCACAGAAGACCGGCAGCCGTTGGAGAAGCACCGGATAGACATAGTAGCCCGACATGCCGTCCAGGAGATCCAACGAAACGTACCGGCTTCCTCCTTCCCGAACCCGGGCCAGAAACTCGTCAGGATCTGTCACCAGTGGGATGGACTGCGCCTTCACGCCGCTCATCAGGAAAAAGGTCCGGGGCTTCCGGGTGGTGACGACGGCACCGTCAGGCAGGTTCTCTCCACTCCACTCCGCCAATGCGAAGTACTCGCCCTGGGCGGGGGAAAGGCATTCCCGGGCATTCCCCGTTCGGGTCAGTTCCCTGCAAGCCCCCGCCCCTTTCGCCATGAGCTGCAGCTGGAGGCCGGCCGGAACGGCCAGGGTCAGCCACAGGACCCCGACGGCGGCCCGCCTGACTCTCGCCGGGAAGGAGCCCAAGAGCCAGAGGAGGGCCACTCCCGCGTAGAAAAACATGAGCGGAAGGAGGGGGAGGGCGAACCGATCTCCTGACCAGGCCGGGGGCCAAAGGAGAATGAGGCCGAAATAGAGAGGGAAAAAGAGCTCGGCAGCCCCCACTCTGTCCCGGAGCATACGAACCCAGCCGACCAGGGTAACCAAGCCCAACCCAATCCCAAGGGGAGGAATGATGGACAATTCATCCCCGGCCACTCCCGCAGGGATGATCCGAGTGACGTAGGCCACGAAATTTCCCGTGAGCCTATCCAGAAGCTCCCCGGGTCCGATGGTTCCCAGATGCGGTTGGTAGGGATCGATCAGCCAGAACTCTGATACGTACTCGCTCCCCCCCAGGACCCTTCCTCTAAACCACCAGAGCGCGGCCGGTACGCCGAAGGCCAAAGCGAAACCGGCAACTGCCTTCCACCTTTTTTCGAGGCCCAGCCAAAGGAGGGTGGCAACAGCCAAGGGCAGCCCGGCCGATCGGGTGAAATAGGCCATTACCACCAGGGCCATTCCAACGAACAACCATACGCCCTTCCCCCCAGTCAACCCCCCGGTCAGGGAGCGTTCCCCCGGCCCGAGGCTTTTCTGAAGAGCCCATAGGGCCGCCATGGTCAGGGCGAGGAAGGCCGGATCGGAGAGAACCCATTGGCTGTAGTAGACCACACTCTCGGAGAGGCCCAGAAGAAGGGCCACCACAACTCCCAGGGCCAGCCCACGACGGTCCCGGGCCCAGAGGAAGGTGAAGGCCACCGCCAGCACGGTGGAGAAGGCCGGGACCAGCTTCAGGGCCGCCCAGCTCTTGGCTCCCAGGAGGATGGCCAAGGCCAGAAGAGCCGGAAAGACCGGCGGGTACTTGGTATGGGGTGGCTCTCCGGCATCCCAGAGCTCCAGGTAGGCTCCTCGGTCCAGAAGGGAGTGGGCCAGAGAGATGTACCCGGCGTTATCCCCCCCACTATGGGGCAGGGGGGTGAACGCCAGAGCTACGATCACGCTTTGAATCAGGAGGATTCCAGCCAGAACAAGGATCGTTCGCCGGGTCACGGCCCCACTTCCCTTCTTCCGGGTGTCAGCGAACCCAGGACCCGGGGTCCCCGAGAGCCCGTAGCCTCCGGCACATTCGCCGGAATCCCCATCAGATGTGCCCAGGCGAGAAGAGCAAAAGCCGCGGCCTCCCGCGCGTCGGGGTCCATCCCCAGGGATTCCCCGGGCCGGACCTCGAGGGGAGAAAGCTCGTCCCGGATGGCCTCGAACAGCACCGGGTTTCGGGACCCGCCCCCCATGAGAAAGACCTCGTCTACTCCTCGGGGCAGAACCCAACGTCTATAGGACTCCCCGATGCTGCGAGCCGTCAAAGCCGTGAGCGTCGCCAGAAGGTCGGGCCACCCCTGAAGGGTGGATCCGGGAACCAGCTCCACTCCAGTCTCCCTACCCAACTCGCGCACGATCTCGTTCAGCATCGTCGAACCGAAGAGCTCCCTGCCCGTGGACCGGGGTGGAGCCTGCCGAAAGAAGGGGTGGGTCAGGAGCCGTCCCACGACCCCTTCCGAGACCGTCCCCTGCCGGGCTAACGCCCCACCCTCATCGAAAGTCTTGGCGCCGGCCGTCGCGAGTTCCATCGCCCCATCCAGGAGGGCAACACCCGGCCCCGTGTCGAAAGCCAGGATCGGGGCGGGATCCGCGGCCCTCGGGAGCCAGGTGACGTTGGCCATCCCCCCCAGGTTCTGTATGGCACGGGGGCCCTGTGGGGAGGAGAAGAAGATCCGGTCGGCCCAGGGTACGAGGGGGGCACCATGGCCTCCCGCCGCCAGGTCCCTGGAGCGGAAATCGCTTACCACGTCGATCCCAGTTCGTTCGGCCAGCGTCGCCGGACAACCCATCTGAAGGGAGGCGCCGCGCACCTCTGCCCGGGGGGGCTCGTGCCAGATGGTCTGTCCATGGGATCCCAGAGCCGAAACGGATTCTGGCGGGACCCCCACTTCCGCCAGGAACTCGAGAACGGCGGAAGCAAACCACTCCCCCAGTCTGGTGTGGAGGAGAGCCATCTCCCGGGCTCCGCCGGAGGTCATGGTCTCCTGGATGGCCCGCCTCTCATCTGGGCTGAACCGGCGGGTCCGAAAGGCCAGAAGTTCCCATTTCAGAGAAGCGAGAAGGGATGGGGTCGCGTTCTCCCGCACCTGGGGCACCTCCTCCACCTCGAGGAGGGCCGCGTCGATTCCGTCGAGGGAGGTCCCCGACATCAAGCCCAGAAGCTTCACAGGAGATCCCCCACCACACGGGACACATGCCCCTCAGCGCCGTCCAGAAGCGAGATCGCCTCGCCCGGCCCAACTCCCAGCTTTCCCATGACGATGGCGACCTTCACCCTGCCACCGGCCTCCGCCAGGAGCCCATTGGCCCGGTTTCGGTCCACGCCCACTGTTTCCATGAGGATCCTCTCGCCACGGTCCTGCAACTTCGCACAGGTGACCCGGAGGTCCACCATGAGGTTCCCGTACACCTTCCCCAGGAGAACCATGGCACCGGTGGTGATGGTGTTGAGAATCAGCTTGGTGGCGGTGCCGGCCTTCATTCGGGTGGACCCGGTGATCACCTCCGGTCCTACCAGCGGAGCGATGACTACGTCGTGGGTTTCGATCAACTCATCGCTGGGGTAGGTGCAGATCAGGAACCCGGTCTTGGCGCCGCGCCTCCGGACCCAGTCGAGAGCGCCGTGAACGAAGGGAGTGGTTCCGGAGGTGGCGATCCCGAGGACGAAGTCGGCGGGCCCCACATCCAGGGATCTCAACGCGGCAGCCCCTTCTTCCGGGGAATCCTCCGCCCCCTCCTTGGCCCGAACCATGGCCTCGGGTCCCCCGGCGATGATCCCCTGAACCAGGCCAGGCTCCGTACCGAAGGTCGGGGGCATCTCCGCCGCGTCCAGGACCCCCAGGCGTCCCGAGGTACCCGCGCCCACGTAGAGAAGGCGTCCACCTCGCCTGAGGGCATCGACGGTCAGGTCAATGGCCCTGGCAATGGCCTCCCGCTCTTTCCCCACGGCGGTAGCCACCGTCCGATCCTCGAGATGGATGAGATCCACAATCTCGATGGAGGAAGAGTGGTCGATCCGGGATGACCGGGGGTTTCGCTGTTCCGTAAGGCGTTTGTCCCTCATACTCAGGAAGCTAGGGAAGAATGCGCGGGGGGCAACGGCCGCGAGGGGCGACCCCACGGCCCAGCTCCTCCGGAACTTTTCCACCATGCGGCACCATAAGAGGCGCCCCACATCCGAAGGGGCATCCCACATCCGAAGAGGCGTCCCACATCCGACCGGAGATCCATGAACCAACTGAAGACCGTTCTTCCCTGGGTGCGACCCTACCGAAAAGAGATGGCCCTCGGGCTCCTAATGGTCGTGATCTCCAATGCCTTCATCATCGCCGGTCCCTACCTTATGAAGCTGGCCATCGACGGGTTGGGTGATCCTGGCGTCACCAGCGGGCGCATCGGATCCTACGCCGGCCTCATCGTTCTCGCCGCAATCCTCGGGGGAGCCGCAAAGTTCGGGATGCGCCAGATCATGAACAGCGCCAGCCGCCGGGTCGAGTGCGATCTTCGGGATGACTTCTTCAACCACCTTCTAGAACTGGATGCGTCGTTCTTCGCAACCACCCGAACCGGAGACCTCATGAGCCGGGCCACCAACGACACCTTGGCGGTTCGGATGGCGACAGGCCCCGCGGTGATGTACGCCGTGAACACTCTGGTGAGCTTCGTATTCTCTCTCGCATTGATGCTCTGGATCAGCCCTCGGCTCACCCTGATGGCTCTGATCCCCATGCTGGTGCTTCCACCCATCGTGATCGGATTCGGGAAGATCATCCACAGCCGGTTCGAGGAGATCCAGGAGCAGTTGTCTACCCTCTCCACCATGGTCCAGGAGAACCTCACCGGCCTGCGAATCGTCCGGGCCTACGTTCAGGAAAAGGAGCAGGAGAAAGAGTTCGACCGGCTGAACGCCGACTATTTGAGCAAGAACATGGGCCTGATAAAGGCGTCAGGGTCCTTTTTCCCCCTCCTTATGCTGGTGGCCGGCCTGGCAATGGTGGTGGCCCTCTGGTTCGGGGGGATTCAGGTGATCGAAGGCAGGATCACGATAGGAGACTTCGTCGCATTCAACTTCTATCTGGCCCTCCTGACCTGGCCCATGATCGCCCTGGGATGGGTCGTGAACCTCTTCCAACGGGGAGATGCTTCCATGGGCCGCCTGAACCAGATTCTCCGGGCGGAGGCTAAGGTAAGGCCTCCCGAAAACCCCTCCCCCCTTCCCCACCTCCGGGGCGAAATCGAGTTCCGGAAGGTGGGTTTCCGGTATCCGGGAAGTGAGAGGGAGGTCCTGGATGATGTGTCCTTTGTCGCACAGGCCGGAGAAACGGTGGCCATCGTCGGCCCAACCGGTTCGGGGAAGAGCACCCTCGTCTCTCTGATATCCCGCACCTACGATCCAACCGGAGGGGAGATCCCCCTGGACGGGACCCCCCTCACCAACCTCGATCCCAAGAGCCTTCGACAGCTCATCGGCGTGGTCCCCCAGGACTCCTTCCTCTTCTCGGAGACCATTCGAGACAACATCTCCCTGGGAATCGACCTCGGAGAGGAACCGGCCGAATCCGGTACCCAGGATCAGGAAGAGGAGGCGCCGGAGGTAGCGGCGGCGAAGGTCGCCCAGATTCACGAGTCCATCCTCTCCTTCCCGAAGGGCTATTCGACCCTGCTGGGTGAGCGGGGGATCAACCTCTCCGGTGGGCAGAAACAGAGGATCACTTTGGCACGGGCCCTGGCCAGAAACCCTTTCGTCCTCATCATGGACGACGCACTCAGCGCCGTGGACACCCATACCGAGGCGAAGATTCTCGAAGACCTGAAGACGGTCTTGGCGGGGCGAACCTCGTTCATCATCAGTCACCGGGTCTCCGCAGTAATGAACGCCGACCAGATCCTGGTGCTGCATGATGGGCGGGTCGTCGAGAGGGGGTCTCATACCGCCCTGCTGGCTCGTGGAGGGATCTACGCCACCCTCCTCAGGCGACAGATGTTGGAGGAGGACCTGGAGGAGGAGGAGGAGGAGGAGGGGGCGGCCGTCTCCCTCAGATCCGGTTCATGATGAAGTCGGGCGTGAACCGGGTGAGGTAACCGCTCAAGGCGCTGAAGGTCCCGGTCACCAGGAAAAGGCCCAGAATCACCAAGAGGACCCCTGACATCACCTGGACCACCGGGAGAAAGCGACGGAACCGGCCGAAGACCCTCAGAAAGGCATCGAGGGCGAGAGCCGAAAGAAGGAAGGGGACGGCCAACCCCATGGAGTAGACAAAGAGGAGCCCCACCCCGGCCCAGAACTGCTCCTGGGAAGCGGCGAAGGTAAGAATGGCCCCCAACACCGGTCCGATACATGGGGTCCACCCAGCCCCGAAGGCCGCTCCTACCCCCAGCGTTCCCATATACCCGGCGGGTTTGTCGTGCAGATGGACCCTCCTCTCCCTCATGAGCGGCGTCAACCGGAACGCTCCAGCCAGGTGAAGCCCCAGAACGATGATGATGAGGCCCCCTACCCGGGCTATCCAAAGCTCGTAAAGCTTGAGGAACTGTCCCAGAAACGAAGCGGAGGCCCCCAGCAACAGGAAGATCCCGGTGAACCCGGCGACAAAGAGGAGGGAATGGATGAAGGTCGCACGACGGTCCACACCCTCCTGGAGGTCTTCCAGGGACATCCCCGTGACGAAGCTCAGATAGCTGGGGACCAGAGGCAGGACGCAGGGCGAGAGGAAGGAGAGGACCCCGGCACCAAATGCGATGGTGATTCCTATGGACTCATTCAATCCAGATTCCC
>JBDRDQ010000347.1:0-4793 GCA_043820695.1 Gemmatimonadota bacterium
CGGAATGATCGATGCCTCCGGGGTTCTCTCGTCCGACAGCGCCGGCGTGGGCCAGGTCGTGGCCACCGTGGGCGAGGTCGGCGGATCCATGCGCGTGACCGTGCGGCCGGGCGCTCTCTCCACAATCGAGGTGGCGCCGGCCGAGGCCTCGTGTGTTTCAGGGGAGACGGCGCACTTCACCGCCATCGGCCGCGACGCCCACGGCAACGAGGTGGCGATCGAGGCTCGCTGGAGCGTGGACGGGGAAGTAGGGACCATGGACGCTGCGGGCGTCTTCACGGGCACCGTCGCAGGGAAGGGATCGATAAGGGTTGCCGTAGGCCCGATCGAGGGCCTGGCCGCCGTCGAAGTCCTCCCGGGTGAGATCGTCACCGTAGCGGTGAGGCCCGAGACGGCCCGTATCGCGGCGGGAGAATCCCGGTCGTTCACCGCCGCAGGTTTGGACCGCCACGGCAACGAGCAAGAGATCACGGTGAGGTGGAGCGCCACCGCAGGGATCGGGAACATCGACGAAAACGGTCGATTCACCGCGACCCGCGCCGGAGAGGGCCAGGTCGTCGCCGTGTACGAAGGCCGAACCGGGATGGCCGAGGTCTCCACCACGGCCGGGGCCCTAGCAGAGCTGATCATTGAGCCGACGGGCGCCGAAGCTCGCTCAGGGTCCACCGTCCGCTTCACAGCCCGCGGCCGCGACGCCGCAGGCAACCCGGTCACCGGCCCCGACGTGCGTTGGAGCAGCCCCGGAGAGGCCGGGTCCATCGACCCGGTCACCGGACTCTGGACCGCCGTAAGGGCGGGCACCGGGCGGGTAGTGGCCTCGGTGGGCGATATTTCCGCCGAGGTCGCGGTGACCGTGCTACCTGGAGAGCCAAGCCGGGATCGGAGCAGCGTCGCGGTCTCGCCGGAGTCCGTCCCGGCCGACGGGGAGACCCCTGCGGAGATTTCCGTGGTCGTGCGGGACCGGTTCAACAACCCCATTCCCGGCGCCGTCGTGTCTGTCACCTCCGACCGGCCCGACGTAGTCGTCCAGGTCGCAGCTGAGACGACGGACGAGTCCGGTCGGGTGACGGCGCAGGTCACCTCCGTAGGCCCGGGGGTGGCCTTGCTGACGGTTTCCGCAAACGGCGTCATCGTGGGCGCCGAGATCGCCGTCCGGTTCCAGGAAGGGGAACGGGGTAAGGGGGGTCGCTCCTAGAGCTGCCGCCGAACGGGCTTCACAGCCCGGGAAGGTCATCGATCATCGTGCCGACCGAGGAGCACAGAGGGGTCGGCAAGCATTGAACAGGGAGGATTCCATGTACCTGCTCGTGGACGTCCTGGAGCAGACCGAACACCTGCCCTCGATCCTGGAGGGTTTCGCAAAGATCGGCGTGTCTGGCGCCACCGTGCTGGAAAGCATCGGGATGGGGCGGGTCCTCTGGGAGGCTGAAACCGAGATTCCAGCGATGGGGATCATTCGGAAGGTTCTGGAGGAGGGAAAACCCACCAACAGGACGATCTTCGCCGTGATTGAAGACAAGCAGACGGTGGCCAAGGCGGTCGCCGTCATCAAGTCCTTCTGCGGCGAGTTGGGCGACCCCGGGAAGGGCATCGTTTTTGTGATGCCCGTGGAGTTCGCGGAGGGTTTAACACTGTCTCCGCACCCCGCCTAGGCCCAGGGAGGGGCGAGCAGATGTGAGGTAGTCGTGGGCCTCCCCCGAACCAGTGGACAGGCAAGTACTGCGGTTGAATCGTCCTGGATTCCCATCTCCTTCTCCCGTGGGTGTCAGAAGCTTCCGCTGCTCTGCAGTGGAGTAGAGCCCAGCCCGGCCACGAGGCCGTCGGGAACGGCCCGAAGTTCAGCGTGGCCAAGGGTTACGAGGTCTCCCGGCCAGTTCTTCGCCTCGAACCTCGCCGGCGACAGGTAGCCGAAGGAAGAGTGGCGCCGCCGCGGATTGTACCACCCCTCGATGTAGCGGAACAGCGCCGGGCGTGCTTCTGCTGGAGTGCGGAACGAATACCGGTCCAGCAGTTCACACTCCAGCGTTCCGAAAAATGACTCAGCCATGGCATTGTCATATGCGTCACCGACCGAGCCCATGGAGGGCCGTACGCCCATCAGATCGCACCGGCGTCCGAAGGCCAACGACGTATACTGGGTGAATTCAATCGGTGGCGTCCGAGGTTGAACAGATTCCGGATGACCCCATGCACCGATAGGAACCGCTGGGCCTGCCCTGCTGACTTGAACCCTCGCATTTGACGTTCTCGCTGTCGTGTCGGCTGATGCGAGACCTCAGCCAGATTGTTCGCGTAGCGGTCCGTGTTGTGATCCACGGAAGGCATGATGTTTCGGTGGGCGGCGCCGTAGCTCCTCAGCTTGTCCGTCACCAGCTGCCAAGGCTTGCTTCCCTGCCCCTTCAGAAGCCTGCGAAAGAACCGTTTGGCCGCACGGGCGTTGCGGTATCTCTGAACCAGGATATCGATCACGTCCCCGTCCTGGTCCACGGCCCGCCACAGATCGTGCCGCTTGCCCCCGATCTTCACGAAGACCTCGTCCTGGTGCCAAACGTCACCAAGCCGACCCTGGCGACGATTCAGCCTTCGTGCGTACTCGGGTCCGAACTTCCTACCCCACTGCCGGATGGTCTCGTGGGTGACGGTGATTCCCCGCTTCGCCAGGAGTTCCTCAACGTCGCGGAGACTCAGGGAGAACCGATAGTACAACCAGACGGCGTGGCTGATGACCTCACGAGGGAACCGGTAGCCGTGTTGGCTTTTTGTTTTCGATTTCATCAGAGGAGTCTGGGCGGGCCGGCCTCAAGTTGACAATGCCCTTCGGCGATCTCCGCCTCACTCCGATTCCTCACCGGCTCCGCCCATCACCCAGATTCTGACCCACATCGGTGAGCCCACTTCCCTGGTCCTGTGGGTGAGGTCCCCGGAGAGCCGGGAGATTCAGGAACTTGGGATCCGCCCGTGCCGCCTCCCCTTCCGGAAGACCAGCGGGTCGTCGTCAGGAAGGGGAAGGAGGCGGAATAGGAGCGGATCAGCCGCGGGTTTTCTCAGAACCCACCCTGCCTCTTTCAGCATCTCCTCTCGATCGCTCAATCCGGCCCTCCCCTCAGGAAAGCCGCCGGACCTCAGCAATCAGGAACTCCTTCACCGAGTCCCACTCCGTCGGCCGAATCATCTGCGGCATTGGCTCTTCCTGGGCATCCTCGAAGTACACCAAGCTCTTCAGGAGGTGGTAGGTGTTGAAGTCCACATCCTGGAACCGTTGGTTCAGTAGGGAGAATACTTCGGCCAGCGTCCTCCCGCCCTTCAGGTAGAAGAAGAGATCAACGAAGTCCTTCCGGCCTCCCCGTCCCCCGATGCCGATCACCTTCATGACCGCGATGTCTCGCGGATCGGCTACCGTCAGGCCCCGATAGGCGGTGCCAGCAAACAGGAGTGGCGTCTGTGCGCGGAGGAAGCTGATCCGCAGACCGTTCAACTCCAGGTGTAAAGTATCGGCAGAGGTTTGCTGCACCCGGACTCGGCCCAGGCTGGACAATGCCTCGGCCAGACCGGTGGGATCGAAGGGTTCGGTCCCGAAGAGATCCAGATCCTCGGAGTACCGGTGCCCGAGATGGAGGGCGAGCCCGGTTCCGCCCGCCAGAATCCAGGGATCGAGCCACCTTCCTCGGGACAAGGACCGGACCGTCTCCCAGGCGTTCGAGCTCAAGACCTTAGGGTGCAAGGTTCCTCCAGGATCAACTCCCAGTAGTTCCAGGTCCGGGAGTCGATCTCCCTTCGTCGGATGGCACTCCGGATCGCTTCGTCACCGTAGTAACTCCGTACTGCCTTCACCTGGGCAGGGGATCCGAACATCAGGACTCGACCAAGGAGCCAAGATCGATGCCTTCCCAGATCAGTCCTTTCCAGGCTCCGGTCCCAGAAGAGGGGAGCCAGGAGGGCCAGAAGCTTCCTCGGAGTCGGTTTGATCGAGGGTGTAGGCACAGGGTTGGGAATCAGCCTCACCTCCAGAGCCGCATCCAGAGCAACGGCAATCTTCCGAAGCGTGGTCAGTTCGAACCGGTTCCATCCGCCCTCGTACCGGTGCATGGTCGGGGCGCTGGTATGGGCCAACCGGGCCAGAGCCGAAAGGGTCAGGCCCCGCTCCTTTCGCAGACGGCGAATCTGGGTCCCGATCGGGGGAGGGGGCGTGAGACCGTTATTATCATTCATGATAAAATCTAGCAGCCAGGCCTGTTTCCCGGAAGGAGTCCGCTCTTTCCCTGTGGTCAGATTGCTCCTGCCCGCGGACGAACAGCCCGACCCCTCCCCCCGAAAAGCTCCGCCCTCTCCGCGAAGACCCAGGTTGTCGGACGTTTGCGGCGCCCAGGTATAGCCCCGGCCCCCCCACCTATCCCTTCGCCCTGTGACAGGTGACAGGATGGGTGACCTCCCTCGTCCATTCCCTGATTGGAAAATCATGGTACGATATCGTATATTACCGATATGAAATCCCGGGTCACAGAGCGTGGACAGGTCACCATCCCGAAGAGCCTGAGGGAACGGCTGGGAATCCAACCGGGTCAGGTCGTGGAGTTCAGCGAGTCGGACGGGAGCATCGTCCTTCGGCGCACCACGACCGAGCACCCGGTGGACCAGATCTTCGGCATCCTGCAGATGGAGCGCGGCACCGACGACCTCATGGAGGAGCTGAGGGGGCCTGGGCCGGGAGTGGAAGAGTGATCACGGCCCTGGATACCAACGTGCTACTGGATGTTCTCATTGGGGATCGGGAGTACGCGCGGGCCTCCCAGGCG
>JBDRDQ010000348.1:0-9942 GCA_043820695.1 Gemmatimonadota bacterium
AGGGCCGGTAGAACCCATTCAGGTAGGTGAAAACAGAGATGGTGGCGCCGAGTCCAAGGGCGAGGATCAGAACCGCGACTGCCCGGAAAAGAGGCCGCCGCACCATGGACCGGATGGCGAAACGAAGGTCTTGGACGAGACTGTCCATAAGGGGGGCCTCGCCAGCCGATATCCGTGGTAGAAGGTGAACGCTCCGGACGGCGGGGAAGATGCTCCCGGGTACAGGGAGCGGCAAGGGAAGCTTGCCCCGGAGGCTTGCCCAATGGAAACAGCTTCCCTTAGCATGCCCCAAGCCTGCCCCGAGCATCCTCCCAAAGAAAGGTTGATCATGAAAAGAAAAGACTTCCTCATCTCCTCCGCCTTGGGCTCGGTTGCTTTGGGGACAGGGCAACGTGCCGTGCCCGAGGTGATCCTGAAAACCGTTCGGCAGGAGAACGCCCGAAAGATCCTGATCGCCGGAGGCGGGTTCGGCGAAACCTTCATCCGCTATCTGGCCTCCCTGACTGGACAACCACGGCCCAGGCTCTGCTATCTACCTACCGCTTCGGCCGACAGCGAGTCGGGTACCATCCGGTGGTTCCAGAATTGTGCCGGCCTGGATGTGGTCCCTTTTGTCCAGGAGAGCTTCATCAGCAGTTATGACATGGATCGGAGTTGGGCCGAGGTCCTTCTGTCCATGGACGGGATCGTCGTTTCGGGCGGGAACACCCTGAACCAGCAAGCCATCTGGAGAGCCCAGGGAATCGATGAGGTCCTGAGGGAAGCTTGGAACAGAGGAATCGTTCTTGGGGGAGCCAGCGCCGGATCCCTCTGCTGGTTCGAGGAAGGAACCACCGACTCCAGGCCGCGGGAGCTGACCAAGGTCGAATGTCTCGGGTTCCTCAAGGGTAGCCACTCCCCTCATTACGATGCCGAAGGTGAGCGAAGGCCCGTGTATCAACGGCTCATTGCTTCCGGCGAACTGAAACCCGGGTACGCCTGCGATAACGATGCCGGAATCTACTTCGCGGACAATGAGGTAAGGCGGGTGGTTCGTACCCGGGAAGGAGCCAACGTCTACCATGTGAGTTTGGTGGGGGGCCGGATCGTGGAGGAGCGTCTGGAAGCGGAAACGATCGGGTGAGAAGAGGGGGCGATCGCACCGAGAAAAAGGGCCCGCCTCTTGCAGCGATTTCCGGAGGGCGCGCCACCTAGAGCTTTCTCCCATTTGCGCTATTTTTCACGATTAGTGGGCGGATGATGGGGTGGCCTAAATAACGACAAACATCCGAGTGGACATACCATGGCAAGAAGAAACCGAGCCTACAACTCCTTCGAGATGGCTCAGACCCAGTTCGACCGCATTGGGAAGCTTCTGGAGCTGGACGCCGGAACCCGGGATTTCCTTCGGGTCCCCGCCCGGGAGTACTCGTTCTCCATCCCGGTTAGAATGGACGATGGCACCTCCACGGTCTTCCGTGGATTCCGGGTTCAGCACAACGATGCCCGGGGCCCCAGCAAGGGAGGGATCCGCTTCCATCCTCTCGAAACGATGGACACGGTCCGGGCTCTTGCCATGTGGATGACATGGAAGTGTGCGGTCCTGGACCTGCCTTTGGGTGGTGGTAAGGGTGGAGTCGTTTGCGACCCCCACAACCTCAGCGCCAGAGAGCAGGAGCAGATCTGCAGAGGGTGGGTTCGGCAAATCGCCCGGAACGTAGGCCCGGTGCAGGACGTGCCTGCCCCGGACGTCATGACCACCCCCCAACATATGCTCTGGATGTTGGACGAGTACGAGGCCATCCACGGGATGAAGGCTCCCGGCTTCATCACCGGGAAGCCCGTTGGGATGGGGGGTTCGCTGGGCCGGAAGGAAGCCACCGGCTACGGTCTGGTATTCACCCTCCGCGAGGCCCTGAAGGAACTCGGAATCCGGCCGGAGGACACCCGGGCTTCGATTCAGGGTTTTGGCAACGTGGCCCAATTCGCCTTCGAGCTCTACACGCAGATCGGCGGGAAGGTGACCTGCGTGTCCTGTTGGGACCAAGCCGACCAGGTGAGTTATGCCTACCGGAAGGTGGACGGGGCCGATCTCCAGGAGCTTCTGAGCATCACGGATCGGTTCGGTGGCATTGACAAGAACAAGGCCAAAGAAGCCGGTTACGAAGTGCTTCCCGGGGACGCATGGATCGAACAGGACGTAGAGATCCTCATCCCGGCAGCCCTGGAAAACCAGGTCAACGCCGAGACAGTAACCCGTATCTCCCCCAAGGTGAAGATCATTGCGGAGGGTGCAAACGGCCCCACCTCACCTGAAGCCGACGAGATTCTCCACAAGAAGGGGATTTTCATGATCCCCGACCTGCTGGCGAACGCCGGCGGCGTCACCTGCAGCTACTTCGAGCAGGTACAGAGCAACATGAATTACTTCTGGGATCGGGACGAAGTCCTAAGCAAGCTCGATCTCAAAATGACCGCGGCCTTCATCGGCGTGAGCGACGTGGCGAAGAGGCAGAAGCTTTACATGCGGGATGCCACCTACGTCATCGCGGTCGACAGGGTCTCCCAGGCCTGCCGGGACCGGGGCTGGGTATAGTCATGCGTTAGCCAGCGGGCGGGGCGCGGGGCCCATCCCCGCCCCGCCCGCTGGCGCTGGTGGTCCCATCTGAAAGAGTCATGGAAACTCCATCTTCCGGTGGCACCGCGGTCCCCTGGTTCGACCGGGCATTCCTCAGCTCCGAGAACACCTTCACCCGCATCGGCGGCGGGAGCCTCGGCGGGAAGGCGGAGGGGTTGATCCTGATTGCGAACACTCTTCGGGACCTCGAGAAGGAAGAGCCGTTCCGCCAGGTCGAGTTGGGGATCCCGAGGCTCACGGTCCTGGGAACGGACGTGTTCGACGCGTTCATGAAGAGGAACGACCTCTACTCGGTTGCCCTCTCGGATCAGTCGGATGATCGCATCGCCCACGCCTTTCAAAGAGCCGATCTTCCCTCGGCGTACCTGGGGGACCTCAGGGAGCTCGTCAACCACGTTCATTCCCCCCTTGCCGTTCGATCCTCCAGCCTTCTCGAGGACGCGCTTCGACGGCCGTTTGCGGGGGTCTATGAAACCAAGATGATCCCCAACAACCAGCCCGAAGCCGCCAGCCGCTTCCAGAGGTTGACTGAGGCGGTGAAGTTCGTCTTCGCATCGACCTTCTTCAGGAGCGCCAGGAGCTACAGACAGGCGACGGGAGCGCCGGACGAGTCCGAGAAGATGGCGGTAATAATCCAGGAGGTGCTGGGAGAACGACGGGGCGACCGATTCTATCCCCACGTTTCTCTGGTTTGCCGCTCATACAGCTACTACCCCACCGGCAGGGCGAAGCCGGAGCAAGGTGTGGTCAGCCTCGCCCTCGGCCTGGGGAAGACCATTGTGGATGGAGGTGTGTGCTGGTCCTACTGCCCGGCCTACCCCAAGGCGCCTCCGCCCTTCGGATCGGCCAGACAGATGTTTCGAGACACACAGTCCCGATTCTGGGCCGTGAACATGGGACCGCCGCCGAAATACGACCCGGTAGCCGAGACCGAGTACCTTCGGGAGGGAGACTTGGGGGACGCAGAATACGATGGGACTCTGGCAAACCTGGTTTCCACCTACGATCCCGGCGGAGACAGGTTCAACCCTGGAATGGGCCAAAACGGGCCCCGGGTGTTGGACTTTTCGCCCCTTCTCAAGTTGGACGTGCTGCCCCTGAACCAAATGGTCAGGGACCTTCTTTCAGCCTGTGAGAAGACGCTGGAAGCAAAGGTGGAAATGGAGATGGCATTGGTCATCCCCTCTCCGAGAGCGGGCCTGGCCCGCCTTGGTTTCCTACAGGTGAGACCTATGGTGGCCCCGGACGAGGCCGTGGAAATCCAAACCGAGGAGTTGTCTTCCCCAGCCACCGTCGTGTCCTCTCTCCGATCCATGGGGAATGGCGTCGTGGAAGGAATCCGGGACGTGGTCTATACCAAACCAGGAGCCTTCGATGCCAAGCACACGCGGCTCATGGCCGGGGAGATCGAGAAGGTGAACAGGGCCCTCCTTCAGGAAGGCCGGCCATATCTCCTCATCGGATTCGGAAGGTGGGGGAGCTCCGATCCGTGGCTGGGCATTCCTGTTGCCTGGGGGATGGTGAGCGGAGCCAAGGCCATCGTAGAGGCGACCCTCCCCTCCATGAACGTGGAACCCAGCCAGGGGTCCCACTTCTTCCATAACCTCTCGAGCCTCCAAGTCAGCTATTTTACCGTGAGCCATTCCGGAAGTGACTCTATCATCGACTGGACCTGGTTCGACGATCAGAACGTCGTTTCCGAGACCGAGTTCATCAAACACATCCGGGTTCCAACCCCGCTCCGGGTCCGAGTGGACGGAAGAACGGGCAGGGGACTGGTCGAACGTCCCCAATCACCCGGGCCTGAGGCAGTGGAAAGAGAAGAGAGGTCGGACTCATGACCGAACCGAACCCTACCCAGGAAGAGATCCTCCAAGGTCTCCAGGAACGGGCAAAGGAGCTCCTTTGTCTCTACACGGTAGACGAAATCCTGCGGAATCATGACACGTCGTGGGACGAGAAATTCGAGAAGATTCTGGAGGCGATTCCGCCGGGTTGGCAGTACCCCGAGGTGTGCCACGTCAGAATCAGTTTCTCTGGTCGGATGTACCGGACTCCCGGCTTCGTTGAGACTCCTTGGGTGATTGAGGAACCCCTCCGAATTCGAGAGGACATCGTGGGCGGTTTGGAAGTCTCCTACGCCGAGGAAAGGCCGGAACAGGCTGAGGGCCCCTTCCTGGAGGAGGAGAGAAAGCTCCTCCGGACCCTCGCCCAGCAGATCGGGTTCCAGCTCACCCACGAGGAGCTGGCCAACGCCTGGGAGAGCTGGGAGAGTGCCCTCAACCTGTTCGACGGAGCGGGTGGGAAGAAGTGGAAGGTCATTGTCGATTTCCTGGACCGGGCCGATCCACAACTCTTACGCCGAATCAATCGGCGGATGCTCAACCACCTTCGATGGAAGGGCGTTGAGGGTTTGGAATCCCTGTTGAGTGTCACCCCCGCCAACGGCTCCGAACCTTCTGATGACGATGACAACCGGCCGGTGGACCTCCAATCTCTGCGGGAGATGCCGATCCCCACGGATCGGGTGTTTCGCATCGCCACGGAACACTGCAGTGAGGAGGAGATCCTTTCCTTGGTCCGGTCCTGGATCAACCGGGACAAGCTCAGCTTCCTGATCACTACGCTTGAATGGCAGGAATCGTCCCTGGGGGATATCACGGAAGCCTTGGAGCGATTCAAGGTTCTTCGGATTGACGAGGAGACCCTTCCACGCTCCGTCTTGAACGTGCTTCGGGCGGCGCTCCTTCGTCGGTTTTTCACCGATCAGATCGACCACATCAACATCGGGAAGGACTTCGTCACCCTGGAAGATTTCCGGAAGCTCTCCAGGCGTTTGATTTACCCCCCGAACAGCCATGGGAAGCTGGGAGGAAAGAGTGCCGGGATGTTTCTGGCCTGGAAGATCCTGGAAAGGTCTGTCGGGGAGTTCGGTGGCCTTCAGGATGTACGAGTGCCGAAAACCTGGCACATCGCCTCGGATGCACTCATTTCCTTCGTCAGGTACAACAACCTGGAGGATGTCTACGACCGGAAATACCTGGAGATCGACGAGATCCGCAGGCAGTATCCCCACGTAATTCAAACCTTCAAGTCCTCTCCCTTTCCCCCGGAACTGGTCAATGGGTTGTCCATGGCTCTGGAGGACATGGGCGACAAGCCTCTCATCGTCCGGAGTTCCAGCCTGCTGGAAGACCGATCGGGAGCTGCCTTCTCGGGGAAGTACAAGAGCCTCTTCCTGGCCAATCAGGGGACCAAGCAGGCCCGCCTCCAGGCCCTACAGGATGCGGTGGCAGAGGTATACGCCTCCATTTTCGGGCCGGACCCCATCGAGTACCGGGCGGAGCGGAATCTCCTGGACGTCCATGAGGAAATGGGGATCATGATCCAGGAGGTGGTGGGTTCTCGGGTTGGGAAGTACTTCCTCCCGGCTTTCGCCGGCGTCGCCTTCAGCAACAACGAGTTCCGATGGTCTCCCCGAATCAAGCGGGAAGACGGGCTGGTGCGGTTGGTTCCCGGGTTGGGTACCAGAGCTGTGGACCGCCTGGCCGACGATTACCCGGTGCTCCTCGCCCCGGGGCAGCCCGGACTCAGGGTAAACACGACACCCGACGAGATCGTCCGGTACTCGCCAAAGAACATTGATCTGATCAATCTGGAGGCGGGATCCTTCGAGACCGTCCTCCTTTCGGATTTTCTGAAGGAGTGCGGGAGCGAACTCCCTCTGATAAGAAGGATCGTTTCACTGGTGGACCACGACGAGATTCGTCGACCCAGGGGGTTGACCATCGATTTCGAGAAGGAAGACGGCGTCGTCACCTTCGAGGGGCTGGCCAGTGAGACTCCTTTTGTCCACCAGATGGCTGCCCTTCTCAAGGTCCTTCGGAAGAAGTTCGGGAACCCTGTGGACATCGAATTCGCCTCGGACGGAGAGCACCTCTATCTCCTCCAGTGTCGTCCCCAGAGTGATTCCGAAGAGACCACGCCCTCCCCGATTCCCCGGGACCTGTCCAGGAAGAAGGTCCTCTTTTCAGCCCATCGTTATGTATCCAACGGAAGGATTCCGGACATCACCCACATCGTGTACGTCGATCCGGAAGCTTATGCCAATCTGCCGGAGCTTGACGATCTACGGGATGTGGGGAAGGCCGTCGGTCGGTTGAACAAGCTCCTTCCAAAACGCCAGTTCATTCTCATGGGCCCCGGGCGATGGGGAAGTCGGGGCGATATTCGTTTGGGAGTCCGCGTGACCTACTCCGACATCAGCAATACCGCCCTCCTGGTCGAGGTGGCACGGAAAATGGGAAACTACGCCCCGGACCTCTCCTTCGGGACGCACTTTTTTCAGGATTTGGTCGAGGCCCAAATCCGCTATCTGCCCCTCTATCCCGTTGAGCCTGAGAACATTTTCGATGAGTTGTTCTTCAAGCGGGGTACCAACCTCCTTCCCGACCTCCTCCCGGACATGGCAAGCCTCGCGGACACAATTCGCGTAATCGATGTGCCATTGGAGGCCGAAGGAAACATCCTCAGGGTCCTCTTGAATGCGGACCTCGACGAGGCCGTGGCTGTGTTGACGGAGCCTGGCCCCGCTCAAGATTCGGAAAGTCTTCCCAGAGTCCGCCGAAAGAAGCCGGTCAGCCCAGCTCCCCGCGCGGAGGAATACTGGCAGTGGCGGATGCGAATGGCCGAGCGGATCGGATACTGCCTCGACCCTTCGAGGTTCGGCGTAAAGGCACTTTGGATTTTCGGGAGCACAAAGAACACCACCGCCGGGCCTTCCAGCGACATCGATCTCTTGGTGCTTTTTGACGGTACCGAACAGCAGAAAAAGGAACTTCTTATCTGGTTCGAGGGGTGGAGCAGTTCTCTGGACGAGGTGAATTTCCTCCGAACCGGGTATCGGAGCGACGGCCTCCTCGACGTCCACCTCATCACCGATGAGGACGTCAAAGCTCGGACCAGTTATGCGGTGAAGATTGGAGCCGTCACCGACCCGGCCCGACCCCTGAAAATGGGAGGGTCCGGCGCAGACGGATCCAGCACCTGATTCCCGGGATTCCCTTCAGGCCAGGCTTCGGGTAGCCCCCTCAGGGTGTTCAAGATCGAAGCGAACCAGCGCCAGCTCCGGCCCGTCGTGGGCGGCGGAAAAGAGGTGGGTCCTCCCAATGCGATCCTTCCAGGACCCCGTCAACCTGGCCGATTCATGGATGTGTCCGTGGAGGGTCAGGAGTGGTTGGCGCCTTTCGACGAAGCGGCGGACTGCGATGCTGCCCACGTGAAGATCCAGGGGAACATGGTCCACCATCTTTCCGTCCAGCGCGGCCCTGTCCAGCATGGTCTCGTGGGGCGGCGTGTGGAAGAGGAACACCGAGCGGGAGAGGTCTCCATCCCCGGTCAGCTCCTCCAGGTCCCCTTTGATGGTTCCATAGCGGGTCTCATGGGGAGGCACTTCGACGGTGCGCCAACCCTCTTCGGGAGAAACGCAGCCCGGAGGCACGTAGCGGGACACGTCATATCGCTCCCAATCCTTCAAGAGAAAGGGAGTGGGGGGAACGAAGGCGTACCCGCAGAAGTCGAAGACACCCACGGAGTGACGGATTCCGTGGAGATAGCGCCAGAGGCCACCTCCCTCAGACTCCTTAACGGCTCTCTCCTCCACCCTCATGTCGTCGTTTCCGAGTATGAGGAGAATCTCAGGATAGGAGCGCCCCAGCCGATTCCCGAGGGCCTCGAGCTCCGGGATGAGAAAACCTGAGAGGAAGTCCCCCTCGGAGGAGGGTGGACCCTTCCAGGGGGCGAGCCCGGATGGAAAGAGGTCCCCTCCCAGGAACACGACGGCAGGCCGCTCCGAGGCGATGGCCTCAAAGAGCCGTTGGTATCGATGGACGCTGCCATGCAGGTCCGATGCGAAGAGGCAAGGGAACACGGATCAAGGTCCTCTGGGGCTACGCTCCACGTGCTCGACCAGTGACTTGCTGAAGAGTGCGGTGTTCTGCTCGAACCACGCACGCCAGGAAGGCACGCGCAGGTGGTTCACCAGGGTGCGCTCGTAGCTCTCCCACATCTCCTGATCCAGGGCCCCCACCCTGTGCTGGTACACGAGGTTTCCGAAGTGACGGTAGACCGCGGTCATGTAGGAGTCCCAGCGCACCTTTTCCTCCGGCGAGAGCGCCGATGGGTCGTTCTCGGCCCGGTGGAGGAAGTGGGCGAATTCCGAGTCGATGAACGAGTGCTCCAAGAGACGCAGACTGTTTTGCACCATGGAGTTGAAGGACGCGGCCCGGACCGAGGTTGTGTTCTGTTGCATCTGCTTGGCCAGGTAGACCAGCGATACGATCACACCCAAAGCACCGACGAGCTCGCCCAGGTTCCCTAGGTCCTGAAGGGTGAGTTGGTTAAACACGCTGTTTGCTCTCTCCGCTCTTGGCGCGGTCGCGGGCCGGCCGGCTGCCTTTGGCCGCGACTGGGGTGGGCAGCCCGACGGGCTGAGGATCATAGAAAGATACCGCACAGGGGCCCGCAGGGAATGCCCGGATTCCCGGATCGGAATCCCAGGAAAGAGGGGCCCATCCCCGCGGCGATGCCGATGACCACTTTGGCATTTCCTGCCCAGACACAGGTCACGTCCACGGGGCACCTGGAGTCCTCCAGGACCTCCCCGAAGCTGAAACGAAGCACACTGCCCTCGAGGCGGATGTCCTCGGCATGCGGAATCCCCATGGTTCAACCACACTTCTTATACCCTTCCCCGAGGAGAACGATTGCCGGGGATCGTTTGTGACGCGGTCCTTATGGGGGACGGATGGCTGTTACGGAAGTTGGCCGTGCGGGTCTCCAACTCTTCCAGGATGAGCAGTGCTTCCTTTATCATTCAGACCACCGAACAGGTCGTTTCCCGATCCTGAACCCAGAGCCGGACAGCCCCAGATGAGCCTTCGCGGATCCCTGCGAACGATCCGTCGCCAGTTGATCTCCTTCACTGCCACGAACCGCATCGTGTCCATCGGAGGCGTGGGGAGCACCAGCCTGGTGTCCCATCTGGAAAACGGCGACAAGGACCGGATCTGGTGTCACTCCAGGCACCTCCACTGCCTGGAGCCAGAGCTCCTTCCGGAAGTCCGGAAGGGTCTGGGGGTGAAGGCGTGCTTCGTCTACGGAGACCCATTCCCTTCGGTCCAATCCGTTTTCCGCCGAGGCCTTCAGATGCGGCACGAGCGGGCCCTGAGCGGCTCAATCCCTGGCTACGAACCGTGGCTCCAAAAGGACACCACACTCCTGGATTACCTGCAGGCAGGGGTGGACCGGTTCTTCCTGGGGAGACA
>JBDRDQ010000349.1:0-18577 GCA_043820695.1 Gemmatimonadota bacterium
GGTACAGGAACCAGGGGCCGGAGAACTCGGTGGAACGGGCGTTCCGCGGCATCACCGAGGGGGACGACGTGTTGGACGCCCTCGTCGCCGGCGTGAATATCCCCGAGCTGGACCCGGAGGAGACGGGCATCGGGTATGGAGGCCTGCCCAACGCAGAGGGAGTGGTTCAGCTGGATTCCTGCTGTATGCACGGACCGAAGAAACAGGCCGGGGGCGTAGCGGCTCTCGAGGGGGTCCGGACGCCCTCGCTGGTCGCCAGGGCCGTGATGCAAAACACCGATCACCACCTCCTCGTAGGGAAGGGGGCCCAGGCCTTCGCCCGGCAGCTGGGGTTCACCATCGAGGACGATCTGAATACCCCTGGATCCCGGGAACGCTGGCTGGAGTGGAAGCGGCGAATTGATCCCGACCACTTCCTGGACCCGATCCGCCGGAGCCGGGTGGGTTACGATGTGGGTCGAGAGATGGTCAGGGAGGGGCTCATCAGCGCCGATTCCTTCTGGGGTACGACGAATAGCAATGGAATCAACGCTGACGGAGAGATCTGTGGGGTCACCACCACCAGCGGGCTCGCTTGGAAGATCCCAGGGCGGGTGGGGGACTCTCCCATTCTCGGTGCCGGGTTGTACGTGGACGGAGACGTCGGGGCCGCCGGTTCAACGGGACGAGGTGAGGCGAACCTGTACAACCTAACCTCCTTCCTGATCGTCGAATTCATGCGGCAAGGGATGCATCCGAAGGACGCCGGGATGGAAGCTTTGCGGAGAATCAGGGCCAACACCATCGAGGAACGGCTGTTGAACGCCCGGGGAGAGCCGAACTTCGACATCAGGTTCTTCATTTTGAACAAGAGGGGTGAGCACGCCGGGGTGGCCATGTACGGATCCGGGGAAGGCGAATACGCCCTGTGTACGGAGAATGGGTCGGAAGCCCGGGCTCTGGAGGGGCTATTGGAGGGTTCGCCCGACGATTGAAGGCGGTGCGGGGTGCGGTGGCTTGGACTGGAAGATTGAGAGGTCTGATGCGACGGCTTGGACCGGAAGAATGGCGAGCCCGGGCCGAAGGGGGGCCGCCCCCCGAGCTGGGCTAGGATCCAGGTAGGCCTGAGTCGGGAGATGGCCTTCGGGGTCGGAGGCGAAGCGTACGGACCACTCTGGGCCCTTCGTTCGGGAACTCGACCATGAGGACCGAAACCCCTGGCTCCCCCTGCCGAGGCTCGATGCTCCCGCCATCGGCCTCCACATCCACCCCCTGGAGAAAGACCGTCCCCCCCGCCCCACCCTCTCCTTCCACGGTGAGGACCCAATCCTCCCCATCCCTCGTGAAGTCCAGGATCCTGGGTCCCCGGCTGGATACCCCTGGAGAAAGGCGTGGATCGAAGCCCGGATAGACCTCGAGCCCGCCTTCCCATCGGAAGCTGAGGCGGACCGGAGACCCCTCAGCCAGGCGGAAGGTGATCTCGTGTTGGATTTCGTGACGGCCTCTGCGCTGGACGCCAGGGCCTCCCTCTGCGTTCCCGTCCACACAAATGTCCGTAGCCCCTAGAGGGATGGATTGCACGTAGGTCATCTCGACGGGAGGGCCCCAGGATTCCAGCTCCACCTCCACTCTCCCTGCTTCCCGGACGTATGTGATATCTAAAGAACTCTCCCCCACCCGGAGGTGACGTGCGGTGAACCGGGGCCAGGCGGGATACGGTTGTGGGGCAAGGACCGCTCGGCCCCGTGAGGCGTCGGGGTCCCAACCCAGGAGCCCTCGGGCCAAGGGCGTCACCAGCATGGAGGAGGCGAAGAACTGATGGGGGACGGTGGCATCCAGGGTCTGGTAAAAGGCTCCTGAGAGGTTCTCCGGGTGCCGGCCCAGGCTCCAGTCCCCATGCAGTGTCCAGAGTGCATGAAGGAGCGGGAAGCCGGCCCACGGCCTTCTGTATTGGTACTGACCCCAGGCTACAAACCCCGTCATGAACGGCCAGACCATCCCGTTGTTGTAGTGGAGAGGATCGTAGAGTTCGCTCTCGGTGGAAAGGAGCCGGGCGCCCCAACTGGAAGAGATGGCGTCCCGGGACAGATTCCAAAGAGTACCCTCGGCTTCGTCCTGGTCCAGGAGGCCGAAGGCCAGGGCGGTGGCAGGCCAAGCCGTGAGATTCCCGTTCGTACCTCCTCCCTGGAGGAGGCCGAAGGCGTGATATCCTTCCTCCGGCATCCAATACCGATCGTTCAGCGTGTTCCGTGCCCGGAGGAACAGGGTCTCGGCATCAGTGGCCAGAAGGGTTTCTCCCAGGGCCCGAGCCATCTCTCCCGTTCCCTGGATAGCCTTGATCCAGACCGCCGCCAGGTAGATATCCTGGTGGATCCCCTCTCCCAGGCCCCCTACTTCGATGGCCCCGAGGCCCCCGGTGGTGTTCTCGATGATTCCGTCCCCATCCGTCTCCACGCTCAGGCACCAGCGATAGGCCTTTTCGAAGGCCGGCCACAAATCCCGAAGGAGCTCTTCATCTCCGCTGGCCCGCCAGTATTGCCACAGCGCCAGCATCCAGTAGGGCGTGGTGTCCGCATGGTAGTAGGCGTAGGGGTATTCGTCGAACCAGGGAATACGGCCGGCCGACTGGCTGATCTCATGAGGGATCTTCCCGTCTTCCCGCTGATAGCGGGCCAGGAACCGGAGTGCCTCGGCGACGTCCCCCCATTGCCCGGTGGCGTCCATGGCCAAGGTATTGATGGCGGCGTCACCTCCAAAGAACCAACCGAATCCGGGTCGGAAGCTGGTCCCTGAAGGCCCCCATCCTGCTACGAAACCGCATCCCAGGTCGGGGTTGCACACCCTTTGCTCAGCCAGATTTGCCTTGGCCCAACCCAGGACATCGTTGAAGTCCGCCCATTCCACGCCGGGACCGGCTCTGTCCGGCCTCCACTCAGGTTGAAAGGCCAGGGTGTTGAGGGCCGACTCTACCGCCCACGCGGCGATCTCAAGTGGGAGGGTCGCGGCTCTTTCCAGCAACTCTCGGTAGGTGGCTAAAACCTCCTCCCGGGAAGCGATGCCCCCCACGATTCCTATGGGAATGAGCTCGTCCCTGGACCGCTCCGGGTCAACGGGGATGACAAAGACCGAAGGGGCTTCCGCCAGCTGATGGGCAGGGTGAGCGGAGGCTTCCTGCGCCCAGGGGGATCCAAAGACGGCGTTTCGCCCGCGGAGGCTCTCAGAGAGGATGAAGGCCCGGTTTCCCTGGTCCCAGAAGAGGTATTGGCCACCGAACCCTCCGGGCCAGGCGTACTGGAGAACCGGCTGGAACTCTACCTGAATATCGAGCTCAACCACCGCGTCCACCTCGAGAAGTATCAGGATGCCAGGAAGGTCCCGAGGCGCCAGAACATGTTGACGAACAACGAAAGCTTCATGGCTGTACGTTACCTGGACATGACCCGGTGCCACCTCCACTGCCGTGGCCACTTGGCTTCCAGGGATCGCCTCGGCGTATTGAGGAATGGAAAAACTCAACCGGATGTCACGGGCTATCTTCAGGGGGTGGGCCCAGACCTCTCCCTCACCTGTCTCGAATCCCAACCAGGCGGCTTCGGGCCCCACGGCACCCAGGTACTCCCCTGGCCGGGCCGGGCCTTCCAGGCGGTGCGGGGCAGGCGACAGAATGGCTGTTCGGGGCACCCGAATCTCAGCCAGGGAGGGAGCTTGGGGGTTGGTCTGGGCTTGGACCCAGCTGGGGAGGGAGAGGCAGGCGGCCTGAAGGGCGGCTGTAATCGCGGCGGCCGCAAAAACCCGGGGCCGAACGGAGACAGGTTGAGCCGGGTCCATGATTCCTCCCATGAGCTTTCGGGGTCGCCGGTTCGGGTGAGTCGGTCTAATTTGAACCACTGCGCCGTGTCCTGCCACTGAAAGGGCTTTCCGGACGGTGGGCCCGGACCGATTCGAACCAATTCAGAGATGGATGGTATTGTGAAGGACATGCCGCTTCAGCAGCTGGTACTCCGTAAACCCAACCGCCCGCCCGGCCGTCCAAGGACCATCCCATGACCCCCTGGGTCCTCCGCCTTCTCGTCGCGAATGCCGCCGTCTTTCTTCTGACGTCATCCCAGGCTCTGGATTGGCGATATTTGGCCCTCATCCCCGGGGCCATCCTGGTTCAACCCTGGGGAATCTTCACCTATATGTTCGTCCATGGCGGGTTCTGGCACCTCGCCCTCAACATGATCGGGCTCTACTTCTTCGGTCCCCGCCTCGAGAATCAACTCGGTGGGAAGTCCTTCATTCGACTCTACCTCTTGAGCGGGCTTGGAGGGGCGGCGTTTTCCTTCCTTTTCGCTCGCCATGGCGCGGTGGTGGGTGCCTCGGGGGCCGTGTTCGGTGTCCTCCTGGGCTACGCGTACTTCTGGCCGAGAGAACGAATCTACATCTGGATGGTGGTTCCGGTGGAAGCCCGGTGGTTGGTTGGTGTTCTCGCGGCCATGGCTCTCTACAGTGGGATCTCGGGCACGGGAGCGGGGGTAGCCCATTTCGCCCACCTGGGGGGGTTCGTGGCCGGCTATGCGTACCTTCGGTGGCAGAAGAGAAAGTACTTCCAGCAGTGGAAGCCCATGGCCACACCCAAGACCCAGCTGGCAAAAGCTGCCCGACGGACCGGCGACAGCGAATCTCTCAAACGGTGGAGAGCCATCCGAATCGATGATCTCCACGAGCTGAATCGGGACGAGGTCCAGCGCATTCTCGCGAAAGCCCAGGACTCCGGAGTCGGATCTTTGACGCCGGTGGAGAGGGCCATGCTGGACCGGTTCGCCAACCCCCACTGACCCGAGGAGGATCCCTCAGGGCTTGTAGTTCGCCACGACCGCTCCCAGGAACCCGATGAGGGGAGGAGGAGGAGGAGCGATCGGGCGGCGCCCTTGTTCCGGTAGGGTATGGCCACGAGGCCGCCCAGGAGGACCCAGAGGACCAGCTTGGCCCAGATCCAACTTGGGAGAAGTCCTTCAGCCTCGATGTTGAGCCGTGCCAGGAGGCCGAACCCTCCCGTGAGGGCCAGGAGAGCCCCCATGCCGTGAAGGGCCAAAAGCGTCCTATAGTTGATGTTCTCACCCTTGGTGTGTCCGGCGGCGGCGTGGGCTGCCATTCCAGCCAGGGCTACCATCAGGGCGAAGATGCCGAGGAGATGGATGAGCTTATAGGTCACGTACGACATCGCTTGGTTCTCTCCTGATTCCGAAAAGGGCCCAAGAACGCGGCCTGAACCATTGTGGCTACCCGTTGGGGTGGTTAGCGTGCCCTCCCATGACTCGACTCATCAGATGGTTGATTCCCGGCGGCCTCATCCTGGCCACCGCCCTTGTCCTGGCTTTCGGGTTGGGTCCGGAGAATCTCCTCGAGAAGCTGGGAGGCAGCTATCCCTGGGTGGCCTTCTGTATCATGGTTCTTCTGGGGGCATCCTTTCACCGGAGCCGCGTAGTCCTCTTTCTCTTGGGTCTCTGCGGACTATTGCTCGTGTATTCCAGAGGCGTTTCGGACCTGACCGCGTTCCACCTGGTCGGAGGCCTTCTGGCGGTGTCGATGGGTTTCCTCTCTCTCTCCCAGGACAGGGGTGTGCTTTCCTCCGGCGGCCTCGTCCAGATGATGGCTCTCCTCCTGGTTTTCTTTTTTGGAATGCTCCTCCTCGAATTGGCCCCGGGGGATTTCGCAGCCTTACTCGCGGCTGTGCCCCTTTCGCCTGGGGTGACCGAGTGGTCTGGCCTTCCTCAACCAGTCTTTCTGGCTTTTTTATTCTCCCTTCCCACCACACTCGCCGCGGCGGTGTTCCGGGAGGGCCCGGTGGAGCGAGGCATCTTCTGGAGCCTCTTGTTGGTGGCTTTCGCCCTCCATTTCTCCTCCGATGCCGGAGCGGTGAATGTGTGTCTCACGGGGGCCGGTCTGACTCTGGGTCTGTCGGTGTTGGAAACCTCCTATGCCATGGCCTACAAGGACGATCTCACGGGGCTACCCTCGCGGCGGGCGCTCATGAGGGATCTCGATGGGACTGGCGGGACGTACTCCGCGGCCATGGTAGACGTGGATCACTTCAAGAAGTTCAATGACCGGTACGGACACGACGTCGGGGATCAGGTTCTTCGGATGGTAGCGGCCCGGCTGGCCAAAGCTCCTGGGGGGGGGCGGGCGTATCGATACGGGGGAGAGGAGTTCACCCTTTTCTTTCCCGGGAAGCCCGTTCAGGAAGCCCTCCCTCACCTGAAGGCAGCTCGGCGATCGGTGGAGGAGGCCGTGTTCACCCTGAGGAGCTGGCGCCGCCCCCGAAAGAAACCCGTGGATCCCGGTGCCTGGCGGGTTGGGGGCAAACGGGAGTCGGGGCGGTTGTCGGTTACGGTCAGCATCGGTGTGGCCGACGCCACCGGGAACGATGCATCCCCCGAGGCGGTCCTGAAGAAGGCCGACCAGGCCCTCTACCGGGCCAAGAACGCCGGTAGAAACAGGGTAGCCAAGTAGGGGATTCCTTGGTTCGAAGCGCCCTGGGGGCATGCGTCAGTTTCTGAATCGTCTCGCGGGGGTTGGTGAATAACACTCTCCAGCCTTCACCAAAGCCCACCGGAATGCCGGGGGACCGACGAGTTGGTTCACGGCGATCATGGCAATGATGATCGTGGCCACGGAGCCTCCCCAAACGGGGAAATTGTCCCTCACCATGTTGGCGATCCCCAGTGTGACCCCGGCCTGGGCAAGAAATCCCATCCACGCGTACCGGCGTATTACGGCGGGCTCCCCCACAATCCGTGCCGCCAGGTAGGTGCTCAGCCAAAGGGCAACCACCCTTGTGACGATGATGACGGTGGCAATCACCCAGGCTGTCCTGAGGACCGTGACGTCCAGGTCTGCTCCGGCGACGGCGAAGAAGAGGGCGTAGACGGGAAGGGAGTTCGCTTCCAGTGCATGGAGAAGCCGGCGACCCTGCCGGGAGAAGTTCTGGACGTAGAACCCGGCGGCCATGGCTATGAGGATGTATTCCAGATGGAACCGTTCCCCCAGGTAGGCCGCCATGAAGGCCACACCAAGCACGAACAGAATCCGGTAGGCTGGAATCCGTTTTAGGTAGAGGGTCACCAACCAGCCCATACCCAACCCTGCGGCAAGGGAGCCCAGGATTCCCAAAAGAATTCTCCAAACCGCGTCAAGGCTGAACCCGATGGTCGGATCGACGATGGTGGCTGAAAGGGGTATAAGAACGGCGATGAGAACAAGAATGATCACGTCCTTGAGCACCGTGACCCCCAACACTGTTTCGGTGAGCACCCCCCGGGCCTTTTCTTCCGTGATGATTGCGATGGTGGTGGCGGGGGACTTGGCGACGGCAACCAGGCCGAGAAGGAGCGCCACGGCCAGAATGACGTTGGGGGATTCACCCTGAAGCAAACCGATGGAGCCAGAAGCCAGGAAAACCGCCGCCGCCACCAGCGAGAACATGAACACGACCTGGAACGTCGTGATGAGGCCGATGCCCCGAATCCGCTCCCGAAGGGATTTCGCTCGGAGTTCGCCTCCTGCCGAAAGCGCGATGAGGGCCAGGGCCACTCCGTTCACGAACCGAAACTCCTCCACGATATCCCTTGTCAGGATCCCGAGGACATGAGGGCCCACTACGATCCCGATCACCAGGTAACCGGTGATTTGAGGGAGGGCGATGCCTCTGGCAGCCCTCCCTGCCAGGAAGGAGGATAGGAGGAGAAACCCCAGAAAAAGGGTTGCTGAACCGTGTACCGTCCCGGGGATGCGCAAGAAGCCCAAGGCGTGGGTGACGCCGATGAAAGCTACCAACGTGAAGAAACGGGCCATGAACCCAGCTTTGGGACGCGAGGACTTCCAGAAAGAGAGTAACGCCCTTTGGTCCTGCTGAGAAATGAACCTTGGGTCTGGAAAGGCAGGAGCGGGGTCCCTCCTTGAAGGAGGTCCCCCGCCGCTTTATTGGGGAAGGTTTTGCGGTCGGCCTATCTCTAGAGCCAACCTGGGGAAATAGGAACCAGGTCTGGATCGGCTGGATGACCTGATCCCCGAGGATCAATGTCAAGCTCCGGTTTTGCCCGTGATGGGCCCCCGAGGCAGTAGGCTCTTCTTTCTAGAGCTTGCCCTTTCCCGAGTTCAATACCTCCTCTCCCACGGTCGGCAATGAACCATGAGAGTTGAGGGTGGGATCCCGGTGAAGATGGAAGTAGCAATTCCGGCCCACCGTCTGGCGAAGAAGGCAGCGATCCCTGAAATGGATTCCGCACCGGAGGCAGATTCCCTCTCGCGTCCGCCCTTCCCTGACCATCTTTGTGGAAAGTTCGTCCAGGAATTCGGCCGTTTCTTCAAGCTTTGCCTGAGGAAGGGATCCGAAGGTCTCTTTCAGGACCTGGTTCGTCGCCACCTCGTACTGGGCCAGAAGTGTGCGGCCTTCCGGCGTGAGGGAAAGCTCTACGGCCCTCCTGTCTGAGGCGGCTTCTGCCCGGCGAACGAGTCCGCGGCGGACCAGACGATCCACAGCCTTGCTGGCCGCAGCGTTGCTCACCGCAAGGAAGTCGGCGACGTCCCCTATGCGGCGGGCATTCGTCCTGGCCACGAGCTTGAGGACACGAAGCTGGGACGGAGTGACTCTGTTTTTGGTGGTTTCCTTCAGCTCCTCCTCCATCCACTCGTCAATGGTGGTGGAGAGGATCCGGACGCTGCCGAGAAAATCGTTGATGTATCCCACGTTCATTCCCCTTGCCGAGGAGTTCTGTACCCCGGAGCGGCGAGCCGCTCCACATTAACGGCCAGAAATATTATCACCGTTAAGTAAATCGGCAACACCCAATATGTTTACGCTGGTATAGCAAACTCCGTGCCCGGCTCTTTCGGGGGGGTTGTGGAAGGAACGACCTTGGATTACATGGGCATAGTCGTGCAAGAATGGGTAGGGGAACGGCGCCGGCGCTCGCAGTGGTGGCAGACCTTTTACCAGGTGAGACAAATCTGCCGACGATTTGACCCAGGGTGGGACATACGACCACAGAATCCAGGCAGGCTTCCTTCGGCCTCGGAGAGGGGATGAGAATCCATGGATCCAGGGGCCCTTTTTAGAATCCTGGTCGTGAACCCGGGCTCAACCTCTACGAGGGCGGCCTTCTTCCGGGGGGAGACTGGTCAGGCCATCACCACTCTCCCGGCCCCCCGATCCGACTCTTTTGCGGACCTCTGGGATGAGTTTCCCTCCCGGCTGGAGGCCATCCGGGAGTGGTTGGGGCAACAAGGGATCGAGAAGGCAGAGCTTTCAGCCGTGGTGGGAAGGGGAGGCCTCCTCCGGCCCGTCGAAGGTGGGACCTTCCTGGTGACCGAAGCCATGTTGGCCGATGCTAGGGGAAATCGACAGGGATCTCACGCCTCCAACCTGGGGTGTGCTTTGGCCCGGGCGCTTGCAGATGAGGCGACCCGCGACCGGGCAAAGCTCTCCCAGAAGGAAATGGCAGAGGTCCCTCTTTCAGCCGGTGCGGTCCCTGCTTTCGTCGTGGATCCCGTATCCACGGACGAGTTCGGTGAGCTGGCGCGCTATTCGGGGCTTCCGGAGATCCCCCGGAGGAGTCTGAGCCACGCCCTGAGTATCCACGCCCTGGTGCAGGAGGTCTGCAAAAGGGCGGGCCGAGGGGTGGAAGGCTCCCGTTTCGTGGTGGCTCACCTGGGTGGTGGAATCTCCGTGTGCCCGGTTTGTGATGGCCGGATCCTGGATGCCAACAATGCCAACAGCGGTGGCCCATTCTCCCCCACCCGAGCTGGAGGACTCCCGACCCAGGAACTCCTCGCCCTTTGCTTCTCCGGGAAGTACACGCTTCGTGAGCTGAAGGAAATGACGGTAATGCGAGGGGGGTTGGTGAGCTATCTTGGGACTGATGACGCCAGAGAGGTGGAGGGGAGGATCGAAGGGGGGGACGTAGAGGCACGGAGGGTCTATGAGGCAATGGCGTATCAGATCGCCAAGGAAATCGGAGCCATGGCCACGGTGCTTAACGGGAAGGTGGAGAGGGTCCTGCTGACGGGAGGACTCGCCGCCAGTGACCTCCTCACCGCGTGGATCCGCGAGAGAGTGGGGTTCTTGGCCCCCGTCGAAGTCTGGCCGGAGGTTGAGGAGATGAAGGCTTTGGCTCTGGGGGCCCTGCGGGTTCTGAAGGGTGAGATTCAAGCGAAGGAGTATTGAAGGCGAATGGACAAACCCCCTGTGACCCTCCCCGGCTCCCTTCCGGTGGGCCCACTCAGGTCGCTGCAGGACCTTGCGAGAAAGGCCCGATCCCTCCCCACCCGTATCGTAGTCATCGCTGCCGCCCAGGATTCAGTGGCATTGGAGGCTGCGGCCGTCGCCGAGGACGAGGGATTGGCTCGCTGTATACTGGTGGGAGATCAACATCGCATCGAAGCGTTGTTGTGGGATCTGGACCGGGATCCCAGGGAGTTTCAGATCGTGGATCGACAGGAGCAGCACGAAGCTGTGGAAACGGCGGTGCGCCTCGTAAGGGAGGGTCAGGGGCAGATTCTCATGAAAGGGAAGGTCACCTCCGGCGATCTTATGAAGGAGGTTCTCCATCGGGAAAGGGGGCTACGAACCGGTCGCATTCTCTCCGACGTTTTCCTCTTCGACTCCCCCCTTCCGGGAGAGCCCCGTCTGATCGGTATCACCGACGGGGGGATCAACCTCGCTCCGGAGCTGGAAGCCAAGGCTCAGATTCTCTCCAACGCTCTGGAAGTATTTCGAGCCATGGGATATGAAAGACCGAAGGTCGCCGTCCTTTCAGCCATCGAACAGGTGAACCCGGACCTGCCCTCCACGGTGGATGCTGCGGAGCTGGCCCGAAGGGGTGAGGCAGGGGTTTTCGGATCCTGTGATGTGGCTGGGCCCCTCGCCATGGACCTGGCCGTATCGGCGGAAGCGGCTCGGCGAAAGGGCGTCAGCACTCCCGTGGCGGGTGCGGCAGATATTCTTCTGTTCCCGTCTATCGAGGCGGCTAACATCGCGGCCAAGACGGTCCAATTCATGGCGGATGTCGAGGTCGGACATGTCGTCGTGGGGGCCTCAGCCCCCGTGCTCATCCCCTCCAGGTCGGAAAGTGTCCGGGCCAAAACCAACGGAGTGGCTTTGGGGAGGTTGATGATCGGTTGAGCCAGGCGGCCACGATCGGCCTGGCCGGACTGGGCGAGGGGAAGGATCCGGCGCCCCTATCCCTCCAGCGTCGACGTGTCACCCTCCGGTAATCCCATGGTCCTGGCCTTCAACAGCCTGCGCATGATCTTCCCGGATCGCGTCTTGGGGAGGGTTTCCACGAACTCGATATGGGCGGGTTTTGCGATGGGGCCTACCTCGTGGCCCACATGGTTCATGAGCTCCTTGACCAATTCCGGGTTGCCGGTGATTCCGGCCGATAGGATCACATGGGCGTGGATGACGTTCCCCTTCAGGTCGTCAGGGATGCCGAACGCGGCCGCTTCCGCCACAGCAGCGTGGCTCACCAACCCAGATTCGATCTCTGCCGTGCCCAGGCGATAACCCGAGACTTTGATGACGTCGTCCATCCTCCCGATGATCCAGAAATACCCGTCCTCGTCCACCTTGGCCGAGTCTCCGGTCAGATACTTGCCCTCATAGGTGGACCAATACTGCTCAACGTATCGGTCGGGGTCCTTGTAGATGCCCCGGAGCATGGATGGCCAGGGCGAAGTGATGACCAGCTTACCCTCTTCGCCGGGATCGACCTGGTTCCCCTCGTCGTCGAGGATCTCGGCCTGGATGCCCGGAAAGGGTTTGGTGCCGGATCCGGGTTTGAGGGGATAGGAAGGGACCGGGGTGATCATGAAGGCTCCGGTTTCGGTCTGCCACCACGTGTCGATGATGGGGCACCGGCCCCCTCCCACGACCCGGTGGTACCACCTCCAGGCTTCCGGGTTGATGGGCTCCCCCACACTTCCCAGGAGGCGGAGCGTGGAGGTGTTCCTCTTGTTCACCCAGGCGTCGCCAAAGCGCATGAGGCCACGGATTGCGGTTGGTGCAGTGTAGAGGACGGTTACTCCGTACCGCTCCACAATCCGCCACCATCGATCCGGATAGGGGTAGGTGGGGGCCCCTTCGTACATGATGGAGGTCGCGCCCAGAATCAGGGGTCCGTACACGATGTAGGAGTGGCCGGTGATCCATCCCGGGTCTGCGGCACACCACCACCGGTCTTCCGGCCTTAGGTCGAAGGCATACTTCAATGTGGTGGCCACACCGACCTGGTAACCTCCGTGAGTATGGAGGATTGCCTTGGGCTTTCCGGTCGTGCCCGAAGTGAAGAGGAGGAAGAGAGGATCCTCGGCATCCATCACCTCCGTTTCGGAGCCGTTCCCCTTGGAGCTGCTCCCGGTGGAGCGTGCCACGGGTAGGGCCATGAGTTCGTCGTAGTAGTAGTCCCGATCCTGCTCCATGTGAACGGCCTCCCTCGTACGGCGGATGACCACCACGTGTTCGACGGTCCCACAGCGTTGCAAGGCTTCGTCGGCGATTGCCTTCAGAGGCACGATCTTCCCCCTCAGGTAACCCCCGTCGGCCGTGATGAGGATCCTCGATTCACTGTCTTCGATCCTCTCCCCTAGGGCCTCGACACTGAATCCCCCGTACACAACGGAGTGAACCGCTCCGATCTTGGCGGTGGCGAGCATCGCCATGACCAGTTCGGGAATCCTCGGCAGGTAGATCGTGACCCGGTCGCCCTTCTTCACTCCCATGCTTCGGAGGATGTTCGCGAACTCGCACACCTCCCGGTTCAAGGCGAAGTAGCTGTAGGTCTTCAGGCTTCCGTCTTCCCCTTCCCAGACCAGCGCCAACTTGTTTCGGATGGCGGTCTTCTGGTGGCGGTCCAACGCGTTCAGGACGACGTTGGTTTTTCCACCGGTGAACCACTTGAAGAAAGGGGCATCCGAGTCGTCCAGGACCTTTTCCCAGGGCTGGTACCAGTCCAGAAGCTCGTTGGCACGGGCCCCCCAAAAGGCTAGGGGGTCGGCGGCGGCTTCGGCCCGAAGGGCTTCATAGTCGGGTACGTGAGCGGACTCCACGGTCTCTGGAGAGGGGAAATAGATGGTCTGGTCCTCGGACATTGGGTCTCCAGAGGGTCCTGGGGAGGGAGTGGACAATGTGGTCTTGTAGAATAAGTTGCGAATTCGAGTCTAGTTGGCGACGGGGTCACCGTCCAGATGCGGCCCAGGGCGGGTGGGTCAACCAACCACCGCGATCTGGAGGACGTAGGCCCCTGACGAATCGGCCTCGAAGGACGTGACATAGATGGAATAAGTACCGTCCTTCAAGGTCAACATTTCGATATGTGAGTGGCCGGTGTCGTAACCGAAATCATCGCTCTCCTCTCCTTCTTTCTCCGGATCCAAAACCATCAGAAGGGTGTCGAAATCGTCCGACCGAAGGTCGACGATGATCCGTTGCCCAGCCTTGACCTCAACCTCGTACACATCGAGATAGGCCCCCGAAAGGAGTTCATCCTTCGAGTCGAGCTCTCCCCGGTACGTTTCATGGGAAATCAGATCTCCCGAGAAGGTGGTCCCTCCGGGCCCTACATCCTCTCCTTTGGCATATGTGGCGATGCGATAGGCGCAAGGTTCGACCGCGCAAGCGACCATGATCACTTCGACCTGGAAGGCCCCGGTGGTATCGGGTAGATGGATCAGAACCGGGAGAGCATCCTCGAGGAAATCCGTGGCGACCTCGGCCCCGATGGAATCGAGGAGAGCCAGGTCCAGATCAAAGCAGTCCTTATCACAGACACCCACCATTCGGTATTCAAACCCCTCCTGAAGGGTAACGGGAAAGTTGATGGCCTGGTCCGTGTTCAGTGATCCGCGCAATTCGTCCCCGACCTCGGTGAACCCGAGACCTATGAACTCGGCGCCGACGAGGGTCAGCCGTCCCCCCATATCCTCTCCCGGGCCCATGCCCTGCTCCTCGGTGCTGCCGAGGATTCCGACGGCGATGTCGCAGCCAGCGACCGAGCATTCAACGGCGTCCACCTGGATGTAGTACTGCCCGGTGGCTTCCGCCGTGAGCATCAGAATCGGTTCGGCGTCAGGGAGCCTGTCCGACTGGATTTCCTCAGCCAACGAATCGAAGAGGGTCAGGTCCAGGTTGGTGCAGGTGTCACTGCAATACGCCACCACCATATAGTCGACCCCATCGAGGAAGGGTACCTCGATGGCCAAGCTTTCGCCGGTGTCGAGGATTGCCTGGTGGATGGATCCCAGGAGGGTGAACCCGCTGGCGGATTCCAGGAACTCATGAATTCGATCGGAAGGTGACTGGCCCAAAACCTCCACCGGAGCCATGAGAAGGAGGGGAAAGACCAGAAAACGGCCAAGGCGGCGGAAAGAAAGCCGGGGCGTGCCGGGGGAGGCGTGCACACGGTCCATTCAGTCCTCCTGATGCCAGGGGGTGGAGAGGGTTCGTCGATAATACTGGCCCGGGGCCTACGAAGGTTCCAATGCCGTACCCTGACCGCCGCCGAGCTTGTTCCGATTCATTCCGGAGGCGGTCCCAGATTTCGGTCCAGAAGTGCTTCCGGGTTGGGGTCTCTGTTCATGAACTCCCGAAAGAGATCTTCCGGCTCTGCACTGTCTCCCCTGGAAAGAATGGCCTCCAGGTACGCCCTACCTACCTCCCGGTTAAGAACACCCTCCTCTTTGAAGCGGGTGAAGGCATCTGCATCCAGTACCTCGGACCAGAGGTAGCTGTAGTACCCCGCAGCGTACCCTCCGCTGAAAAGATGGGAGAACGTGCTCAGGATGTGACTGCGGGCGAAGCTCCGGGTGGGGGAGAAGGGGAGCAAGCACTCCTCGGCGAACATAATTACGGTCTCGGCCGATTCGAGCCCGGCACCCTCCTGCTCGCCCAAAGTTGGGGCGAGTTCACCGTGGAGAGCCAAATCCAGGGTGCCGAAGGAAAGCTGGCGCATCTGGTACCATCCCCCCAGAAAGCGCCTGGCCGCCGCCATGCGCCCCAGGATCTCGGAAGGGAGGGCCTCACCCGTCTCGAAATGCCGGGCGATAAGATTCAGGACCTCATCCTCCCAGCTCCAGTTCTCCATGATCTGGGAGGGTAGTTCCACCCAATCCCATGCAACGTTCAACCCGCCTCTATCCGGTATGGGCACCCTGGATGTGAGGTGGTGGAGAAGGTGCCCGAACTCATGGAAAACCGTCTGCACCTCTCGGTGGGTCAGGAGCGAGGGCCTGTCCTCCTCAGGGGGGGAGAAATTCCCGGCGATGAACCCGAGGTGAGGCAGAAAGAGGCCTCCTTCACGAGGGCCCCCGGTATGGAAGGCATTCATCCAGGCGCCGGAGCGTTTTTCTTTCCGAGGGAACCAATCTGTGTAGAAAGAACCAAGCCAGACCCCGTTTTCGTCCTGTAGCTCGTAATAACGGACATCGGAGTGCCAGACCTGATCGTTCTTTACCTCCGACACGGTGAGACCAAAGATGCGCCTCGTAAGCTGAAAGAGACCGTTCAGGACCTGGTCAAGGGGGAAGAAGGGTCGGAGGAGCTCGTCGTCGATATCGTATCGCGCCTTCCGGAGGGATTCGGCTACGAAGGCCACGTCCCATGGCTCCAACTCTTCGATGCCGAGGGCTCGGGCATGGGTTCGGAGCTGTGCCAGATCCCGCTCCCAGTAGGGCCGAGTCCGATTGAAAAGGTCTTCCTCGAAGGCCACGGCCCTCTCCCCGGATTTGACCATGGCGTCCTCAAGGCGGTGGTCGGGGAAATGCCGGTGTCCGAGGATTTCGGCCAACGCATGGCGAAGGGCGAGGATATGGGGAATGAGTGGCAGGTTGTCGAACTCGTCCCCCCGGCAACGGTCCACATAGGCCCGGTGGATTTCCTCCCTGAGGCCCCGGTCCCGACAGTACTTCATGACCGGCTCATAGGAGGGGAAATCCAGCGTGAGGATCCATCCATCCATTCCCCCGTCCTGGGCCTTTTCCGTGAATCGACTCAAGGGGCCCTTTGGGATTCCGTCCAACCGGGTTGGATCCGTTACGTGAAGTGAATACGCCGCCGTAGCGTCCAGAACGTTCTCACTGAACTTCTGCTGGAGCTTCGCCAACTCGAGGCGGATCTCTTCGAGGCTGCTTTTCTGAGCCGGGGGAAGGTCTGCGCCAGCCCGCCGAAACTCACGAAGGGTTTTCTCCAGATGGCGGGCTCGAATCCCCTCTAAGGCCGCGGCCTCCGGGGTTTCGGAAAAGGCTTTCACCTGGTTCCAGACGCCCTCGTTCAGCGGGAGGCGGGACCAGAACTGGGTGATCTCCGGCAAGACGGAGTTGAAGGCTTCCCTCAGTTCCGGGGTTTCCGCTACCGAAAGAAGGTGATGAATAGGGGTGAGACCCTCCGACACTCCCTGGGTGATGTCATCCAAGACCTGGATCGTGTTCTCGTAGCTTCGGGGTTCCGGATTCTCGGCCAGGGCATCGATACGTGTCTGTGCTCGAGCGAGGATCTCCCTTACCCCGGGCTCGACGTGGCCGGCATGAATATCCTTGAAGGGAATCCGGAAGGTTCGGTTAAGGAGAGGGTTTCGTTTCACCGGCCCCACCCCCGGGCCCGGAGTCCCTCGGCAATCGTGTCGCTCTCCACCCACGCAGCCCACCAGATCGCCGCCAGCATCTCTGCACCGGCGGTCAGACGCTCGATGGCGAAATTCCGGGCTTCGGGATGGGGTGGAACATCCGCCTCGAACCCGTGCTTCTTCTCCAGGCCATATAGGCGCTCCACGGTGGCGTTGCTGGACCGGACATGTTCCCAGATGTCGGCCCGAACGTCCTTCAATTCCCTCGGGGAGGGAGACATACGAGGGGGGAGGTTTTCAAAGCTGAGGTGCGCCCTCACGAACCCCGATTCGAACCGGCTGTGAAAGTCCCGGTCGGTTGTGAATCCCTCGGGATTGGGGGAGCCGTCGGCCCAACCGTTGAAGTGGATCGTGGTGTGGTGGGGTTGGGCTGCGTCCACGATGTAATGGCTCAAGATCCCGGCATCATTGAGGACCCGGGCCTGGATCCAATCCCGGTCCGGTCCCGGTGAACTCAATCTCCAGTGAGCGAAACCGGTGGCCAGCCGCTGATACAACTCGAGAATCCGGAAGGGGAGGAAACCCACGTTCTGTTGGGGCTTTTCGATTCCGGCCTCGAAGAGTGCCGCCATGAACTCGAAACGATCCGATGCGAGAAGGGCCCCGGGCGGGACATTCTCAAGGTCGATGTAATGGTCGTATTTCCAGGCCTCGTCCATCTCCGTGAGGTCGCCGTTTCGCCATCGGTCAGGCTCGGGACTCAGGTATTCCAGTTGGGCTCTGGCCTCCCGGAAGAAGAGAGGCATTTCGGACGGCAAGATCCCGTGCGCTGCGCGGGTGGCCATCCGGTGCCCATCGGCGCCCCATCGCACCGGGGCCGGCTTGGCGGTGGCGATCCCCCAAAGGACGGCGACTCCTGCCACGGGAATGATGACTGCTGCCAGAATTCGGTGGATCTTCATCCGGTGGTTTCCTCGATCTTGTGTTGGAACCGAATGCCTCGAGCATCCAATTCCTTCATTACGAACTCGAAGCAGGCCGGGTCCCGGCCCACCAACTCGGGCGGGGTTATCCCTGGTTCGACGTAGAGGTTCCGCGCGAGCATTCGGACCATGGCGGTGCAGGTGTATCCCGTCGTCCGGGCCATGGAGGAGGTGCCGGACCCGGTGTCATACCGGTCCAGGAGGTCGTAGGTGTGACGCTCGTAGGTCTCACCTTTCCGGCCCTCGACCTGGACGCGCATCACCGTGAGGTCTTCTTCTCCCACCTCGAAGGCACAGGCCTTTTGTAGGAGGTGAGCGGTGACGGCCATAGGCGAAACCCTGATCCCCCCAAGTCGAGGGGGGTCGTGTCGAAGAAGCCCGACTTCCGTAAGCCGAGCATCCATTCGGCGTGCCCTGGGTAGCGCATGGTCTTTTCGACCATTTCCGGCGTATTGCAGGTTCGAAGAAGGGTTCGAAGGCCATCGGTATTTAAAGCCTCCAAGGCGCCGACCTCCGGGAAATCCAGGGTTTCCACCTCGGACAGCGCCGGAACCGTGACGGTCTTTCCGGCCCTCCGGAGCCGAGCCGGCCGGATGTATTCCTCGATGACGTCCAGGGCGAGAAGGGGGCCTTGTACTGGAAGGGCCAATGCCGAACCACAGGAAGCCCGCCCACCACGCACTCGAAGCGGGTGGTCTCATCCATCATCTCTTCCATGCGTCCGAGAATCAGGTTGCTGCAACCCGGGGCGATCCCCGCATCGACGATATCCAGGGCCATGGCCCTGCCAACTCTGCCTGCTCCGAGTACGGCGACCTTCATGGTTCAGCGTCCTGTCGAAGTGGATGGAATAGTCCTGGCTGTTCTTAGAGCCAGTGGAAGAAGCCCTGCGGCAACAAGGGCAATGGCTGCTCCGGTTGCGAAGGCTACGGGAGCGCCTTTCCAATGCCAGAGTACTCCGAAGAGAACGCTGGCGGGAAGGGCCCCGAGGCCTATTGCGAAATGGAACACGCC
>JBDRDQ010000350.1:0-2335 GCA_043820695.1 Gemmatimonadota bacterium
ACTCCGGGGAACTGATCCGGGCGAAGTCCCCTCTCGGCGGAGCCGCCCTGGCCCGAACGGGGCCTGCAATCCATGCAAAGTGTAATCGGCCATGTCGTAGCCACCTAACATCATGTTAAAGACCCTTGACATATCGTTAAGATAATCTGACATTACTCCTGCTGAGTTATCCGGGACCTTTCGGGAGTTTATGGATCATGGGCAGTCAAAGAATGAGTCAAACCCGCCTTCGGGCTTGGCTTGCCACAGTCATCTGGGCCCTTGCAGGTGCGGGGTTCTTTCTGGCCTTCTTCTCAGGGGGTGGTGTCGATGAGTTCGACACAGACTCCGGCCGCCACCTGATAGGGGCAGGATTCATTGCCTTCGGGTTCGTCGCCCACTGGGTGGCCCTCTGGGTTACCCGCCGGCGGGAGGGGCAGGTCACGATGGACGAGAGGGACCTCCAAGTGGTCGCTCGGGCCGGGCAGGCGACGCTCATCATCGTCCTGGTCGCGATATTCAGTTTCAACATCGGACTGTGGACGATGTACGAGGGGGCGGGGGTGGTGGCCGTGGGATGGATGTGGTTCCTGGCGTATGGATGTTTGTTTCTGGCCCATGTCGTCCACGCCTTGGCGGTCCTGGTTTTGGACAGGAGGACCGGCGGTTATGGGTGAGGGGGAGGTCAGGAACCGGATTCGGCGGCTGCGCTTCGACCACGGGGAGATGACCCAGCAGGAACTTGGCGACTTGGCGGGGTGCACCCGCCAGACAGTCGGAGCCCTGGAGCAGGGAGGGTATGTTCCCTCCCTGGCTCTGGCCTTCCGCATCGCCCAAGCCTTTGGGTTGAGCGTCGAGGAGGTGTTCGAGTTCAAGCCGGAGCCTTAGGAAGCCTCCGGCCCTTTGAACCCCCCCTCCCGCGTTCTTACCCCCTTCCCCGATAGTCCAGCGGAGGCGCCCGGTCCCCAAGGAGGGGTTTGAAGACGAAGTCCGGCCCCACCCTGCGGGCCTGCTCAGCGGCCGCAGCTTCGACAATTTCCGGGTTGCTGAAGATCTCCACCGCCGTGAGGGCCAGCGTCTTGGCCGCGACCAGCATCCCCTTGGTGCCGATGCTCATGCCCCCGGCTGCGACCGCCTGCCAGGAATGGGAGACAGTGCCGGGAACCCAGGTGGCGGTCCGGAGTCCTGCCGTGGGGACCACCCAGCTCACATCGGCCACGTCCGTCGATCCCATGCCGCTCCGAACGAAATCATAGGGCTGAACCTCCAGAGCCGATTCCAGGGGTGGGGAGGTTGGGGGAAGACTAGCCCGGAGGAGCTGGGCGAAGTCCAGCTCCGACTGGTCGTATTGGACGCCCCCGACCTGGTTCAGCTTTTCCCACATCACCCGTTGAAGGGCTTCGTTCGGCAGAAGGTTGTAGAGCCCGTGGATGACCTCGTAGTCCACTGTGGTGCCCGTGCCCATGGCCGCGCCCTGGGCCGCCGACACCACCCGGGAGAAAATCTCCTGGACCATGCCCGGCTCTGGGTTTCGCACGTAGTAGAAAACCTCGGCGAAGTCCGGAATCACATTGGGGGCCGAGCCTCCGTCGGTGATGACATAATGGATCCGGGTCTCCTGGGGCACGTGCTCCCGCATGAGGTTGACCATGTGATTCATGGCCTCAACCCCGTCCAGGGCGGAACGGCCCCGCTCCGGGGCCGCCGCCGCATGGGCCGAGATCCCGTGGAAGCGGAACTTGGCGGATTTGTTTGCCAGCGAGGTGGAAGGGCTGGCGCTGTTGGCGTCCCCGGGGTGCCAATGCAGGACCACGTCAACGTCGTTGAAAAGTCCGTCCCGAACCATGTAGACCTTCCCGGCTCCCCCCTCCTCAGCCGGAGTCCCGTACAATCGGATGGTCCCCTGCACCCTCGTGGCCTCCAACCACTCCTTCGTAGCAATGGCTCCTCCGGCGCTGCCCGTTCCGAAGAGATGGTGCCCGCATGCGTGACCGGCGTCCTTCTCAATGAGGGGAGCCCGTTCCGGTACCGCATCCTGGGTGATTCCCGGGAGAGCATCGAACTCGGCCAGGATCCCGATGACGGGGCTTCCGGAGCCCCACTCCGCAATGAAGGCGGTAGGCATTCCTGCCACCCCCGCCTCTACGGAAAAGCCCGCGGCTCGGAGCTCTTGCTGGAGCAGGGCCGAGCTTTCGTACTCCTGGTACCCGACTTCCGCCAGCTCCCAGATCTCCATGGCCACCTGGCCGAGCCGCTCCTGCCGAGCGTCGATGAGGGACAGGACGGATGGCCCCGTTTCCTGCGCCCCGAGGGTGTTACTCCAGAATGGGGTGCCCAGGGTCAGGAACGCGGCCAT
>JBDRDQ010000351.1:0-3322 GCA_043820695.1 Gemmatimonadota bacterium
TCATTTGGGAAAGCTTGGTTGCCAAAACTGTGGTCAATGTGGAAATGGGTATTAACCACGTAGCGTACGGGATGCGGCGTGATGGTCCGAAGCTCCTCGAGGAGAGCGCTCGCAGCGCCGGGAGTTACATACGTATCCACGACGATTACGTCGTTTTCATTCACGATGACCACAGCATTGCAGATGGTCGCCAGAACGCCTATTCCCCGCACCCGATAGACGCCAGGCACGACCTCACTGAACTCAAGGGCTGGCTGTTGGATCTCAGTTCGGTCTTGCGAAAGCCAACCGACTTGATCTTCCTCGGTGTGGGACCCTACGAACCATGCCGAAAACACCAAGGCTCCTGAGACTGCCGTGCGCCCAACCATGGGTACCCCTGTGCTTGGATGGTCGAAAATTCCCCTCCACACGTCATCAAGAGGTTCTCGATTCAGCTTGCCGCTTGCCTCCTAACGCTCCGGCGGATTCCGAACCGGCCTCCACCTTTCGGTTCCCAGGCTCAGCTACAGATACGACTGAAATCGAGTTCACAGGCTCCACATGCATGAAGGCCGGTTGGGTCGAAGGCCGCGCATGCGGCCGAAGCCGGAATCCGCAATGTTAGCTGATTCCGATCTCCCGCCTGAAGGGTTATTGAAACCCGATCTCGATTCTCCTGACACTCTCGACCCCCCATTCATCAGCGAGTATCCCGTAGATCCATCCGCCGGAGAACCTCGTGGGGGTAAAACGGTCTGGGAGTTTCACACTGGTTTTCAAGAATCCCTCTCGATCCAAGACATCCCAGTATTGCCCACCAAAGGCTTCGGCAGATCCGACCTGCAGCGACTCGATTCCCATTTCACGGACCGGTTTGGCTCGCCGAACCCAAATATCCCCGCTACTCACAAACAGACCGGCTAACACCGGTGCCATCTCCGGGTATTGGATTGGGGCAAGGGTCCCTGATAACCCCTCCGCAGAGATATCCGGTGTGTCCCGCAGGATCCTCTCTCGCACAAGACTCTCAAGGTGAGCCACGGCCGTCTCATCCAACTCCTCTGCGGATCGGGACCACTGTACCCGCCGCAGAAGCTCTCCTGTGCCCCCACGTCGCAACTCTACAACTGCTCGGTCAGTGCGGGCCACTACGACATCTCCGTTCTCGGTCAAAGCCCAAAGGGTGATGGGTGAGAGTAGGAGGTTGACGTAGTCGTTTGAGATTTGGAGGGAGAAAATCGTATCAGCCTTCTCCGCCGACAGCCGGATGATTTGATCACCAAACTGTTCAAAGGCCCGAAAGGCCAGGCCTCCGTCCGGATGCCCTCGCCAATCCACTGCATAGACCGGTGAGAGAGGAAAGCCCTGCATCTTCAGCACGTTGCCTTCAAGATCGAACTCAGTGAGCCGCTGAAGAAACAGGTCCGGGATGAAGACAGACGAGTCCGTTGCAACAACCTGGCTCAACCCCTGTGGATTGAACTCGCCGGGGCCCTCCCCTTCGTGGCCAATCAAAGCGAGAAGGTCACCGGAGTCGGATATGTAGGAGACGTTTCCCGCCAGTTCGTCCAGAAGAAGAGTGCCGCGGTCCTGCACCACACCGACATCAATCAGGCTCCCAATCTCAAGGCCTTCCGAGGGATTCCAAGTGGGATCGATCAACAGCTCCGTGTCGGCTCCGTAAACCGCGGGGTTCGGTAGGTCGATAATGGTCACGCCTGCACTATCCCGTGCCACCCCGGCAGTCCCATCTCCGTCTTGAGCCTGACACCCGACAAGAAGGACGAATACTGCCAGTACCAAACCCGACTTCTGGCCAAGTCTCATTCTTCAACTCTCCTAGTCGGAGTCAGCTAACGTCTCGCCCGCTGCCGGAAGCGCCGTCAGGCGCTTACCCGAAGGGCCGCGAGCAACGCGAGCGAGCGGCAGGCGGGCTGTTGATATGATATGTGGCGTGCTCGACGATGCACTTCGGTGCTCCGGCCAGAACATTCCGGATCCGCGGAGCCTCACCCCTTCTCGATCCGATAGAGCCGGACCTGCTCGACACCGAGGTCGTCGGACCAAATCCCGAGGAGATAGTCGGATCCGATCTCGAGCCATGGCTGGAAGAACTCTCGCCGAAGGTCGTGAAGACCTTCCGGGATCTCAACGTAACCCAGCCAGGCGCCGTTTGCGCGAAAGACCGAAAACCTACCCTGACCCAATCCAACCCCCTGCCACTCCTCAACCCACAGATTATCCTCCGAATCCACAGCGATCCAGCGAAATGCGGGCATGGTCTCGGCAGCGCTCAGCTCCCCCGCCGACCGTCTCATCTCTGCTCTCTCGTCCGGCGGGAGATCCAGAATCTCGATCATTTGCTCAACCCACCGGTCGAAGTCGGAGCGGGTCACACGGTGAGGCGTCTCGTCTCGCCTGATGATCCGTCGGAGGATTCCTTCCCGGTCGAAGACCTGAATCGAGAAGGCGTCCGTCGGCGCTACATAGATCCGATCCTTCGATGCCGCGAGATAGGTGGTCTTCCCAAAAACATTATTCTGGTGCCGGGTGACACCCGGACCGGGGAAGGAGATCATCACCTCGTCCCCCGGAACCGAGAACAGCGAGTCTGCACCGGAGTTGAAAAGATCGAATCGCCAAATTCTCATGGGTGGCCGATTGAGACCCTCCACCAGAGTCCGCTCCCGGATTCCAACGTCCCTGATTCCGATCCCGAACCGATCTTCGAGGTACCCGACCATGACGACGGTCAGTGTCTCTCGGTCGGATTGGCGAAAGACATTGGACGTGCGAAGAAACTCCCCGTCTGGAGAAAACCAGGTCAGGTCCCCAGCTGCGTACTCATAGACGAAAAGGGTGTCCGAGACGACGCCCAGGAACTGGGGGTACCGGAATTCGGATGGGCCATCGCCCTCTCCTCCCAGGTCCATCAGATGTCGTCCGGTGCCGTCGTACAACCTCAACAGGTAGGAGCCGGCATCCAGGACAGCGATCCTCCCATCGGAAAGCCGACGGGCCTCAGCCACCTGGTTCAGAAGGTACCTCTCGTCGCCCTCCACAAGCCCGATGGCAACCTCCGGTTCAGGTGAAAGGGCCCAGCCTTCCCCCTTCTCCCAGAGCGGGCGAGTGGACTCGACGATTGCTACCCCGGCACTATCGGCGACCCGGAATGGCGCGGCACTCGATTCCTGCCCCTCACAGGCCGTCAGGAGAAGGAGACAGAGGATTGTGAAGAGAAGAGCGCGGATGGCTTCGCTGCTTGCCTTTGATCGCGGATCCCGGTCGATCATGCCCTCGGCTTTCTACCTAAAGACACATGTCATATAACGTTCAAGGG
>JBDRDQ010000352.1:0-6364 GCA_043820695.1 Gemmatimonadota bacterium
ATCCCTTCCCTCCCCCCTCATTCCCTCGGCTATGCCCCTGCCATAAAGCTCTGCCACCCGCTCGTCGGCGATAACCGCATACCGGTGGGCCTTGGCGTGGGCCGGGATCATCTGGTGAATGGACCGGCGAATGCCTTGTCGAACGATTATCGGATACGCACGCGCCCGCCCCCCGGCTTGGACCTGTATCGTGGCTTCTAAAAACACGTCAGCCCTTCCTCCTCCGCGCGAAAGTCATCGTATCTGGAGCGCCAACGGCTAGCGCGCCGAGCCCTCTCGAACCTGCACCGACACCTCCCCCGAGAGCCCCACCCGAAGGATCGCGCCGGGCCTCCCAAGGACCTCCATCCGTTCCAGCGTGGCCGGTTCCTGGAATCGGGCGAGAGCCGGCTGGAAACCGTTCACGAAGCGGTCCCGCTCCTCCTCTGAATCCCAAACGCTCACCCACACCAAGCCATCCCCCCCGTCGGGTCGCGTCAGCAGTGCGAAACGGTCCCCGTCCCACCCTTGGGCCAGAGCCCGGCCGTCGGGGCCCAGATGTTTCTCGAGCAGCGTCTCGAATTCGGCTTGCCCGAAGACATTTCCATACACTGCCGGATAGCCCGGAACCGCCTCCAATTCCAGCTCTGTGGGCAGATCGACTTCAGCCCCGAAGGCCCGGGACGGATTCAGAATCTGCTCGGTGGATTGAGGCTGATTCGAACCGAAGGGCGGAGGACGTCCTCCCTTCTCCGTCCACAGCGCCAAGACGAAGCCGTTGCCCTTCAGGTAGGGGAAGAGGAGGTCCTCCTGGATGATGGCGGGAGCCGAGGCCAGGGCCGGGTATTGGGTGCGCATGGCCTCCAGGGCAGGAGCCAACGCCTGGGAGAGGTCCGGAAGCTCGGACAGGTCGACGGGCTCTCCTTTCATCTGTTCCAGCATGTACTCGAACATGATGAGGGTGGCGTGCCCTTCGATGGCCGACTGGGCCGCAGCCTGCCGATCGTTCCCCCGCTCGTCCGCGGTGAGGGAGTCCAGATTCGCGGTCTGATCCTGCACCGCATGCACAAGCTCATGAATCAGGACCGTCTCCAGCATCTCCGCAGGCATGTCATCCATGACGAAGAGTGCTGTGGAGTCCGGATCGTAGAACCCCGCTACCTGCTCCTTATAGACCGACACCAGGAGTTGCCTCAGGTCCAACCCCTCATCCACCAGGCCGACGAGGGAATAGGTCCGAGTCAGAGCCCGGGCTTTCTCTGCCGGAAGGTCCTGGTCGAGTTTGAAAAGGAGGTAGGATTCCAGCTCGTCCCTGGTCCGGCGGTCGACTCGAATGGGTCGCACCAGCTCCATCCCGGCTCGAAAAGCCAGATCGGGCAGGAGAGCGGATACCTGGGCGCCCAGCTCGGGGTCGGAAGATACCACGAAGGTGGTGTCCCGAGCCTGAGGCTCGCAGGCCGACAGAGCGAGGGCCAGAGCTGCAGAAACGATGATCATCTCGTCCATTCCTTAAGAGCCTCTTGAAAAGCCTCAGGGCTCGCCACGATCCGGATCTCCTGGGGCTCCATCGGCCATAGGCGTGCCACCTCCTGTACCTGCCAACCGGTCTCGGGGTCCCGGAGATGGGGGGAGGTCTCCGCCAGGGGACGAACCACGAAGCTCCTCTCCTTCCACCGGCGGTGTGGAACCCGGAGGCCTTCCTCCCGAAGGATCCGCCCCCTGAAGAACAGCAGATCCAGGTCCAGGGTCCTGGGGGCGTTGGGGAAATCCCGCCTCCTACCCGCCCTCTCCTCCACACCCTGGAATATGGACAAGACCCTCCTGGGGGGAAGGTAGGTGGAGGCCGAAGCCACCATGTTCAGGAAGGGAGGTTGGTCGAGGTATCCGATGGGTGGGGTCTCAACAACGGACGAGAATGCCTCCAAGTGAATCCCGGTACCCTGAAGGTCCCGGACGGCGGAACAGAGGTTTTCCAGCCGATCCCCAAGATTCGAGCCGAGGGCCAACACCAACGGTCCGGAAACGGTTTCCCGCATCAGTAAGTTCCGGCGAACCCATGCGTATCCATAGGAGAACACAGGAGAGGGGGAGGGCCCGCTCAGCCCGCGGGAGCTCTTCCGTACCGATCCTCCAAACGAACGACATCGTCGAGGTGCGGGGTGGAGGCTTCCATGACATCACAATCGGTGATCGCCCGCATCCTGTGGATCGTCCCGGGGAGAACTCTGAAAGCCTCTCCCGCCTCCAGCATGATCTCCTCGAGGGTTTCCGCGGAAGCGCCTACCCAAAAGCGCATCTCCCCGGAGAAGAGGAAGATGGTTTCGTCTTTCACCTCGTGGTACTGAAGCGAGAGGGACTCGCCGGCGTTGATATGCAGTACTTTCCCGACATATTGTTCGGTCTGGGCCCAGATCAACTCGTAGCCCCAGGGCTTTTCCACTCGTTGGGGAAGCAATCGCAAGATGAACTCTATCACGAATTCAAAGGCGAAGTGCGAGGAAACGGGACCCATGCCATCGACGTTCCTCATCCACCCAGCAACACTGGAGGGCGGGGTCCCCATGGTCAAGAGGCCCGTGCAACCCTGAAGGCGCACGCGGGTAGACCCCGAAATGAAATCAGCCTACTGAGGAACCGAATGCGCCTGAGAGCCCCCCTGTACTCACTTCTCCTCTGCTTCGCGGTGTCGGGACAAGCCGCGGGGCAGATCCGGATCGTTGGGCGAGTCATCGATGACCTCACAGAAGTCCCTCTGAGCCAGGCGCAGATCTCCCTCCTGGCCCCGGACGGATCCACCCTCACTCGAGGGGAGACTTCCGAGTTGGGCACTTTCGAGTTCCAGGTCCGGAATGTCAGGGCCGTGAGGCTCAGTGTTCGGCGCTTCGGGTACCAGGCGAACACCACCCCTCTCCTCTACTTCGACGTCCGAAAGTTCTTTCAGGTCGAGGTCCGGCTGGATCCGGAGGCCATCCTCCTGGCTCCCCTCGAGGTCATCTACTGGTCCCCGAGACCGGAGAACGCCCTCCATGAGGCTTTCAAGCGGCGAGTGGAAACAGGTTTGGGGATTTACATCACAAGGGAGGAAGTGGAGACTCGAAACCCGCTCCTGGTGTCGGATCTCCTGCGGGAAGTGCCCGGACTGGATTTTCGGACCTCGGCATACGGGACCAGGCCGTCCGTCCGGATGGTCCGAGCCGCCGGAATGGCCTGCGTGACCCAGATCTTCCTCGACGGCTTCCTGATGAATGGGAGAGCTTTTTCGACTGCGGGGTTCGCCCCGATAGACCTGCGGATCGACGACGTCGTGTCGCCGAACTCTGTGGAGGGAATCGAGATCTATCGTGGCCTCAGTACCGTCCCTCCGGAGTTTCTGAATCCGGACGCCGACTGCGGAGTCATCGCCATCTGGACCCGGAGAGGGGGGTAAGGCGTCCCAGCCGCCCTCACCGGCCTGTCAGTCAGTCCCTGCAGCCATGCCGGCAGAGTTGATTCCCCGCCGGACCTCACCTTGTCCTTACGATGATCGCTCCCTCGATGTGCCGGCCCGACATCAGGCCGGGAAGGGCCGTGGCGGCTCTGGACCCTTCAAGATGTTGGATCTCGAACGCAAGCTCGGGCACCATCTCCTTCAGGATCTCCGGACCCCCAAGGTACATGTCGTTCTGGAAGACCACGATCTCCGTTTCCATGCTGAAGCTCCGCTGCGACCGAACCTGGAGCCAACGGGGACGTAGCCGGTTGATCACGTCAAAGAGGTTCGTGGCATCCGAAGCGAGGATCTCTTCCCGCGTCAGAAGCTCGGGATTGCCAGTGGCCTCCCCGGACTGCGTCCCGGTGCTGGCACAACCCGCTGCCAGTGCGGAGGCCAGGAGGACAAAGGTCACGGTCACGGTCCCGGTCCTAACTGCTCTCATGATAACCTCCTTGGGAGTACTGCAATATTCGGCCGAAGCCCGGCCGTTCAAGTGTGCCGACCCCGCGAAACTCCTCTGCGAACAACCAGGGCCCGGCTATAAGCGTTTACCAGCGCGGGAGCCTCAGTGACGCACCAGCCGTCAACCCTCTCGGCTGGGTCTCGAAACCGAACTGGGTGCTGATCCTCCCCGTCAAACGGATGAAAACCCCCAACATCAGATTTACTCGACTTTCATCGTCGTCGGGGGCTTCCACCCAGATCGCCCGTCCAACGTCGTCGTCTCCGACCACTTCGTAGAGGCGATGGTAGGACGCCATTGCATACCCTGCGCCACCATAGACAAGAAGGAAGGGGCTCACGGGCCTGACCAACCCTACGTTGAAGCTCCGCCAACTGGCCTCCCTTTTGATGAATCTGGATCCCGGCATTTCGCCTTCCACCTCATCAGGGGTGAGTCCCGGTTGGAAGGCCAGGTCATCGGAACGGTCACCAGTGTCGAATTTCGCATCGACATAGAGACCGAGCCCACCCCAAGTGGGGAAGAGAACATACCCGCCTCCCCCCGCCAGAAGGTCCGGGGCGTTGGCCACGTACCCGATCCCGAACTGAGTCCGGCTCAACTCACCTGGAGTACTCTGGGCCGACAGTGGCTGTGCCGTCTTCCCCATACCCGCTCCCAGCAAGAAGGCGAGGGTCACCCCCAGGAGAAAGGTTTTTCGTCGCATTTCGGTCCTCGTACGCGGATGGAACCCGGACTGGATCTTCAATCCTTGATTGGATCTTCAACAAAGATACGTTGTGAAATCTGGTGGGGTTACAGGCCCCTGTCCAGGTAGGGTTTGACTCGTTGAACCTTCATGAATACACTTTTTTCATGAACAACACCCGCTACTCAGCACGAACGACAAGAGAGCGTGGGACCGTGGTCTGGATCATGGCCGGAGTCCTGCTGATGGCCGGCTGCAGCAGCCCCACGGAAATCTCGGTTTTGAAATGGGAAGGAACCCTGGCCCCGACTCCCCTGAGCATCATCACGGGCCGGGCGGCGGCGGTGACCCAGTTCGGACGAACCGAAACGTCTATCCTCATCGAGGATGCGGAAATGGGTACGACGTACGGCTGGCGGATCGATTCGGGAGACTGCCAGGGAAGTGGCGTGATCCAAGGAGGCCCGGCCCAGTACCCTCCGCTAGTTCCAGGAGAGGCCGGCATCGTCTCCGGAAAGACCACCCTTTCCGAGGTTTTCAAGGCCGACGGGGAATACGCCGCCCGGGTGTTTCGCCCCGGGGATGACGGGTCGGAAGAAATCATGGCCTGCGGTGAGCTTCACTCGATCCAATGAAGCATGTCGGCTCATGGAACTCGTGCTTCCATGAGCAGGTATTAGTATCTTGTACGCTGGGGCCAGGCCATCCGCCCCGAGCTTCTGGAGGAGGTACATTGTCGTGAAATGGTATCGGGTCATCTGTGCGGTTGCCCTTCTCGCCCTGGCTTCGTGCTCGAGTCCAAGCATGCCAAGGTTCCCGCCTGACGATGAGGAGGATGAAGAGAAACCGGACTCCACAAAAGGTGGGTTCCTCGACACGATGCAGGAGCAGCCCTTCTTCTGGGTCTAGACTCCTCCGAGCCCTTCCGCCCCCTGGTCCCGGAGGGCTTCGGGGGGGAGGCAATGCGACAAGACGCCGGGCCCGACATCCATTCGGGCGTGGCGCCTCTTCTTTTGGATACCTCTTCCTGGCAAGCTTCGCCACCTCCGAACCCTTCCTCCCCACCCGCTGCATCTATTCGATCGGGGAGGGCGCGGTGCGTGATGGATGGGTCACGAGTCCCGTCTGGTGCAGCGTGCTGACCGGTACGGCCAGGTTCATGTGGCTGGCTCCCGCATTCCACCACGGTCCCCGTCCATTGTAGGCCGGGATTTTCCCTCGGTCTTCGGGATCTGATGTCGTCGTACCGGCAGGGGTTGGTAGGTCCCGGCGAGCAACTGCTCCCGGATCTCTATCCAATGGTCCCATAGGTACGCTTCCAGTTCTCCCACCGTCATCCCGTCCACCCCAGGACTGCCCTTGTTCTGACGTACACGCTTGAGTGCCTTCCGGCAGTTCTCGCGCCCGACCACAGGCTCCATCAGCTGCTCGTGGCCGACTCCTGAGCGTGCTCCTCCTCTCGCCGCCCGTCCGGCTTCGCCGCTCCGCTTTACCTTCGGGGCTTCACCCCTATCCTCCAGCGGGAGCTCCAGATTCCTGGTCTTCTGGCGCATGGCCTTCCCACGGCTCAAGGTCGCTTCGCTCTCCTCTCCGTTTGGCCCTTCACCTCCCCAGCCCCCGCAGTGCCGGTTCGGCTACTACGACCTCTGCTGACTTCTCGCTCCGCAGGCAGGCAAACAAGCGCAGCGCCTGCGTCACCCTTTCAGGCACAAAGCGAGATCTCCCCGAATAAGAACGGTGGCCTTCGTCGCACAACCGCCGG
>JBDRDQ010000353.1:0-21565 GCA_043820695.1 Gemmatimonadota bacterium
GCGGATACGGTCCCGGACAAAAAAAGGCCCCAGGGTTTCCAGCCCCGGGGCCTTTCCTCGAAGGCGAGGAGGAGGCACCCGATGTTTCAGCTCGCCTTTTGACCGCTCAGATCCAGGAGTGGGGTCGCCAACTTCTTCTTCAGCTCCGAGAGAGGAGCCCCGCCCCTGGGCATGACCCGGGTTTCAACCCCGGCCAGGTATATGGGGTATGCCCATTCTCCCTCCACCCTGACGATCTGGATGAGCTCCGGTTCCTCTTGATCGAAGGGAGGTGGGACCGGCCGGGTTATGTCCCGCCATACCCGGTCCACGACGGACATTCGTTCGTTGACGGAGTCGGCCCAGGAGGCCCTCTTGAGAGCTATTCGTTCCCGGGATGAAAGAGGTCGAACGATCCGCCGATGCCCGGGGAAGCTATGTGAAAGGAGAAATGCCACAGCCTCGGCTTCCGGCATCGGGTCCAGCTTGATATCGTGAATCCCTGGGGTCCGAACCTTGGTGTGCGTTCGGATGTCGATGAACCCGTCAGTGCTGATCCTCATCCTGGTCTCCGCCGTCTGTGATCTGGATTTGCGATGAACACATGTTTCTGCACTAGGGGGATCTCAAGACGCGTGCCTCAGCGAAAACGAGCAGCGAAGTTCCTGCCCCATTTTCTTAAGCTCCAGCGTCGCAAACCCTTAGGGGCTTGAGGCCGACGGTCGTAATCTCTCCGGGGGGAGGTCGGAACGGGATCTTTTTCCCGCATACCGGAAGAAAGTGACCGGACGTGGGGAGGGGATTCCGGGGCAAAACCTACCTTGACGTCCCAGGCTCGTTTTCTCACCTTCTCTCTGCCATGGCCCTCATTCAACCTGTTCCCGACGAATTCGGCGCGCACGTCTCAACGGCGGGTGGGCTGGCCACGGCCCCGGGCCGAGCCCGGGAGATCGAGTCGATTTGCCTTCAACTCTTCACCAAGCAGCCCAACCGTTGGGTTGAGCCGGTGGTGGACGAAGCGCTGGCTCTGCGTTTCGAAGAGGAGCGGGCAACGCATGGGATCCAGGTGGCGGGCTCGCATGACTCTTATCTCATCAATCTCGCCACCCCCAACCTCGAGCTCTGGGAACGGTCCTATCGGTCTTTTCGAAAGGAGCTGGCCCGCTGCTCTGCTCTGGAACTTCATTTTCTTGTGACTCACCCGGGGAATGCCACGGATGGAGACCGTGCCAGTGGGATCGCCCGCAATGCTGAGGGAGTCACTCGGGCATTAGAGGAGGCTGAGGGGCCCACCCGGGTCTTGTTGGAGCTCACGGCAGGGGGAGGAACGACGGTGGGCGCCTCCTTCGAGAATCTCGCGGCCATTCTAGCCCAGATTCCCGACAGCCTTCAGCACCGCATGGGGGTATGCTTCGACACCTGTCACGCCTTCTCGGCCGGATACGATCTGTTGAAGGATTATGACGGAGTCTGGAAGGCCTTTGAGGACGTCCTGGGGCTGGCACGCTTGGGCCTCTTCCACATGAACGATTCGAAGAACCCCTTCGCTTCCAGGAAGGATCGCCACGAGCATCTTGGGGAGGGAAGCTTGGGAGTGGAGCCCTTTCGCCGAATCGTTCAGGATCCACGCTTTCTCAGAATCCCCAAAATTCTCGAGACCCCCAAAGAGCCGGACCCCATTGGAAACGACTTGAAGAACCTGGGGCTTCTCCGGGGCTTCCGGCGTCAGGGTTAGGAACCCGGCCCCCACCTACTGCCTGAACAGGCTCCTAAATTTGTTCCTCGTGAAAGAATCCTAGACGGGGGACCGTCCCACTCCCTATATTGGTTGTGGAGCGTATCGGAAGGCTACGTTACTGAGCCAACAGAGATGAAGCCGGGACTGACTCCAACGGCGGACGTCCTGCCCTTTCGGGGGACTTCGGAAACCTAGGGAAGTCACCATATGTTTTGACCCGGGCTTCAATAACCGCCTGCCGGTGCGTATCTAAGGTCGGCATCCCAATGGATGCCGACCTTTCTTTTCGGTGGCTGGCGCGGTTTGGCGCGTGGTGCGAGGGCGGTGTTCTCCTCGGCCGATCTTCCATCTGGGCGGATCACCGCTTCATTCCACCCCCCGACAGCCCCAGCTTGTAGTTGAACTTAAGGATCAGGTAGTGGCCCAGGGATTCCACTCGCGTCTCCTGGATGAGGCTCGACGAACTGGTGAAGTTCACGCTCTGGTTCTGGTTGAGTAGGTCATACCCGATGAGCTGAAGCTCGGCCCGTTCATTCATGATTAGCCGGGAGATGGACGCCTGAAGAAGGGCCACGTTCTGGCCCGGGCCGAACACGTCCTCGTCGTACACCTGATAGTTGAACGAGGAGGTAAGGGTCCAGAGATCCCCGAGGTAATAGCTGCCACTCGCATAGTAGGCGCTGTTGACGTAGCTCTGGTTCAATTCCTCGTTCAGCGAGTACTCGACGTCGTTGAAGTTGAACCTCGCCCCTGCCCGAACATCGAAGAGCTCCTTGTCCCGGTTCTCCAGGCTCACATTCACCGTGTGGCTCAGAATCCGGCTCTCGTTCTCGGCCTGGTTGATGAACTCGGATCCCTTTGAATAAGTGATGCTGTAATCGAGTTGGGTCCGGGCGCCGATTGTCCTGATGGGCCTACCGAAGTTCACTCCTGAATTCACCGTCCACGACTGCCCGGAGTTGATGGGGCTGAGCTCCTGGAGACCATCATCATCCACGATCCGTGAAAGAACGATATCGTCCGTCGTGAAAGACAGGTGCAGGTATGTGAACAGGTTCACGAAACTGAACATGTCGAAGTACCGATACTCACCTCTGAACCCGTGACTGTACTCAGGGGTCAGGTCAGGATTCCCCACGTAGATGCTGAGGGGGTTCGAGTTGTCGGTGAAGGGTTGAAGCTCCGAGATTGTTGGTTCCCTGGTTGTCGCCCTGTAATTGAGGTTCAGGTTGGTGCCGGTCTTGAACTGGTATTTGTAATTCAGGGAAGGAAGGACATGGGTATACCCGTTTTTGATTTCTTCGTCCCGATCCAGGAGCTTCCCGTCCAGGTTTGAGTTCTGGACCTCGAGTCCCAGGACCAACCACGAGTCCGAGGTGTTGCGGTTGAAGCGCAATCCTCCCTGGTAGTAGCTGTAGGCTCTCTCGAATTCGGAGCTGAGAGGGTCATTGAAGACCGGACTGTTCTCAACGAGGTCATGGACCTTTTTGTTCTCGTCTTCGTCCACGGCTCGTCGCTGACCGAAGAACTCCAATGCGTGGCGAGAGCCCAGGGGCTGAGTTAGAGAAATCCGCTGTCCTTGGCCGAATGTTTGGCCCTTACGTGTCTGTTCCTGGATGATCTCGTAGTAGGTGAGCACGTCGAATCGGTCCAGCGTCCCGATGGTAGAGGAGAGGTCGCTGGACACGTCGGGCCGGCTGAGGGTGGCCCAGGCTTCGGCTACGATGGTTCGGCCGCTCTCGTCGAGTTTCTTCCGCCAGGTGAGCCGGCCATTCCCCGCCAGGTTGTTCCCATCCACGGCATTGGTGGTCTCTGCGGTGTTGAGGATTTGCCCCTGAACGGTATGGGTTTCTTGAGAGGAAGCGTTCTCGATGGTGGATGAGTTCGATGTAAGGCCTCCCCTCAGCCTCATATCGTGTCCTTCGGAGAAGGTATACTGAGCGTTCAGATCCAGTCTGTGTGTGAGATTATCGGTGTTCTGGTTGTTAGTCTGGTCTGACAAAGACGACACTTCTGACCCCAGGATCTCCTGAGCCTGCGTTCCACTGTTCTTCAGGTTGTCCAAGCTGCTAAGGAAGTAGCTACTGCGAATCCAATTCTCTTCTCCCCAGTCGTGACTCGCGTTCAGGCCCAGGGCGACGGACTCAGTGAAGCCTTCTCTGTTCCCTCCCACCGAGCCCCCCTTCCGGGGGTCGTCGCCACCTCCTGAGAAGGACGACAAGTCCGCCCCGGAAAACCCCGCCTCGTTCGTGTTGTTGATGTTTCCGACGAGAGCTAACTGGGTCACGGGAGAGAAGCTGTTGAGGCTGAAGATCTCGTTATGGCGGACTTCATCAGTCGGTTGTGAATCGAGGACGCCGTACGTGCCACCATCGGCGCCAAGTCCAGCGGCGACCCTGCCGAAGTAGCCGTCCTGGGCCCTCTCGTTGAGTTCCAGGTCGATCACCCTCTCCTCTTCCCCGTCGGGGATGCCCGTGAACTCAGCCATGTCGGACTGCTTGTCATAAACCTGAACCCGGTCCACGACTTCGGCAGGAAGATTCCTGGTGGCGATGGTGGGATCAGTCCCGAAGAACTCCTTGCCCCCGACCAGCACCTTTTTAACGTTCTCACCCTGTGCTTTGATGGATCCGTCGGGTTCGACTTCGATGCCGGGCAGCCTCTTCAGAAGGTCCTCTACCGTGGCGTTGGGTCGGGTGGGGAAGGCACGAACATTGTAGTCCAGGGTGTCTCGCCTGTTCACGAAGGGTATGTGTTCCGGGCTCACGAAGAGCGTGTCCATCCCCACGGGCGCCAGGGCCAGGTTGAGGATTCCCGCGTCAACGTCAGCATTGGTGACTGAAAGGTCATCCCGCAACATGCTGTAGCCGATGAAGGTTACCTGAAGGATGTACTCCCCTACCGGGACCCGACTGAGGGTAAAAGCTCCGTTGCCACCGGTGAGGGCATACTTGGTCAGCACGGAGTCCGGAAGGGCGAGGGCCACGACCATGGCTCCCTGCAGGCCGGTACCCTCGGCGTCGGCCACTACCCCGCGGACATCGAAGGGGCCAGTCTGAGCTTGTGCGGGTTCCGTCAGCAAGACCCCCATTATTGCCAGGGCACATGCGGTGACCCGGCGAAATGGAGAACCGAGTTTTGAGGGGGTCATCTACGGGCTTCCCCCCCGATCCCCACGTCCGCGTCTGCGCATCTCGATCTCCTTCAACTTCTCCGCCACGATCTCCTCGTATTCTTCCGGAGAGACCTTTTCCCCGTCTTCGGGAGCCCTGATGATCGAGGCGTCCACCGGATCCAACTTCACCTCGGTGGCGGAATACAGCGTCTCTCCGTCATTGACGGAAACAGAGAGGATCATACCGGGGAGTCCACCGAAAAGTCCCGGGCCGGCTGAAACGGGAATCTCAGGTGTGAACCAGGCCTCGATGACCGAGCTATCCTGAACCGCTGTGGCTTTTTGAACCGAATACCCGAGGAACTTGCTCTGCTCACCCGTGAGCTTCCATTCATAGGTGGGTCGGGTGCCGGTGAGGAGGAACTTCCGGGTCATGAAGTCCCGTGTCTCCGCCACCGTCCCGTCCGCATACCTAACGTAGGCCTCCAGAAGGACCTCCTGATCGCTCCGGGAGGACGACCCCATCTTCAACCTCGTGGCCAGCCCCGTGGCACGGTCGGACCCACCGCCCCGCACTTCCTCCTCCTCCGACTTCGGAGCAGGAGTCATGAGGGATGCCGACTCGTTGAAGAGGAGAAGCAGGGAGCTGTAGTTCGCTTTCGGCATAGCCTCAAACATCTCTCTCAGCTCCGGCCTCTCCTTCACTTCCTCCGGCACCTCGAACCCGTACTGGACCTGGCGGTCGAAGAGGATGGCCCCCTGTTGAGCCGATGCGGCCGCAGGAAGGAGGAGGAACAGGAGTGTCAGTAGCTTATTCATGATCCATTATCCCGGTTGAGGGAGTGTGTCTTTTTTTGGAAGCCGATCCCCGGATCGTCACCTGCCTTCGCCCCCCCCCACCGCGCGCGAATCCCTGCTTCAAGCCGCTCGTATTCCGCCTTGGCTTCTTTCTCCGTCATCTCGCCGGGCCCAACTGCTGCCCTGAGGCGTCTGCCCGCGGCTTCGAGCTTTGATCTCGTCGATGCTGGTTCGCATTCTCGCTGCGGCCTCTGGGGGGATTCTCCCGGCGGCGACCCCGGCATCGATTCGTGCCAGGCAGGGCTGTGCGAGAACGTCCAGGTCGCCGGCAGCGGCTTCGACGACGGCCAGCTCGGGCTCCAAAGACCCCGGCTCATCGTCGGAGCCGCAATGAACTAGGCCCAAAGGAAGTACACACACCACGCAGACTCGTAGGGCGGTTCGAAGCCAGCCCGGTGCCGTGTGCTGCGGGTCTTTGTTGATGATCATTCTGAGTCTCCGTTCGATCAGGTCCATTCGTCCACCGCTGGACCGACCAAACCACGACCGCCAGGCCCAGGGAGATGATCAGCTTGCTGACCCCGATCTGAAGGAGGAGCTGAGTCATGCGTCCTCCAGGATTTTCCGTAGTCGCCCGATCTCGGAGGGAGAGAGCTTCTTCTCCTCGACCATGCGAGTGATCATGGGGGCCAGGGAACCCTCGGTGAGCTTGTCCGCCAGGGATTCCAGCTGGCTGCACGCGTACTCATCCCGAGTGACCAACGCAGAGAAGAAGTGAACTGCCAGGGATCGGTCCCGGGCGATGAACCCTTTGTCTTCCAACCGGCTCAGGAGTTTCTGAACAGTCCCGTGCTGAGCCTTCTCCGCTCCCGCGTAGAGGTCTTCCTGGATCTCTCGGGCCGTCAGGCGGTCCTCCTTCCAAAGGAGATCCATGACAGCCAGCTCGGCGTTGGCCAGGGGCACGATAATCATTTAGGGCGCAATCCTTTGCCTGGGTGCAGGATTAGATCTGGATAGCATACGACAGGTTGTCGTGGACGTCAAGGACAGCGGGTGGGCGTATTTCACTTGACAAGGAAAGCCTGTCTTTGCAATTTGAATATTGTTAATGCAATTGACACGACCAAGTCGAACGATGGTGTCATGCTCAAGCGAACTCTCCAGGCCAGCCTCCGAAAAGCTGCTCGACAGCACCCAGTCGTCACTCTCACGGGACCCCGGCAATCGGGCAAGACGACACTGGCGAAAAATGCTTTTCCAAACAGCGAATACGTCTCTTTAGAGGATCCGGATCAACGTTCCTTCGCGCAGGAGGACCCCCGCGGATTCCTGGGTCGGTTCACCGGGAGTGTGATCCTCGATGAGGTCCAGCGCGCACCGGATCTGTTCTCCTACATCCAGACGATTGTGGACAGCGAGGATCGACCGGGAAGGTTCATTCTGACGGGATCCAAGAACTTCTTGCTGATGAGCACGATCAGCCAATCCCTTGCCGGCCGGGCTGCGATCTTGCACCTGCTGCCGTTTTCTTTGAGTGAACTCGAGAAACGCAATCCATTTCCTCTGGCTCAGGTAGGAACGGCACTGCCGAGAGGAAAACGCACGACGAGTCGCGCCTTGATGGACGTTCTGTTCCATGGCTTCTACCCGCGCATCCATGACAAAAAACTCGCCCCACAGGATTGGTTGGCGAGTTACTATCAAACGTACATTGAGCGCGATGTGCGTGAACTTCTCACCGTCGGCGATCTTGAGGCGTTCGGGACCTTCATTCGTCTTTGCGCGGGCCGAAACGCACAGCTTCTCAACCTGTCATCTTTGGCCAACGATTGCGGCATCTCCCACACGACCGCCAGGCGTTGGCTCTCGGTGCTGGAGATGAGCTTCCTGGTGACTCTTCTGCGGCCTCATCACCGCAACTTCAGCAAACGGTTGGTCAAGAGCCCAAAGATCTACTTCCTGGATACCGGCCTGCTCTGCTATTTGCTACGAATCCGGTCCCCGGAGGATCTGGCATTCCATGCTCTTCGCGGAAGCGTGTTCGAGAGTTTCTTGGTTTCCGAGTTTTTCAAGAACTATCTACATCATGGCCAGGAGGCGGATCTCTACTTCTGGCGCGATTCGGCGGGGCATGAGATTGACTTGATCATCGAGAGGGGCCAGGAACTCATTCCCATCGAGGCAATATCCGGTCAAACCGTTTCCAGGGACTTCTATTCCGGGCTCCGATATTGGACCCAACTCTCAGGCCAGCCACAGGCTTCCGCTGCGCTCGTTCACGGGGGAGATGAAACGTATCGGCGAGAAGGTGTGCTCACGTACTCTTGGAGAGTACTCTAAACATTCCGCCGGGGCAGCGGCGATCTGGGTGTTGCCTTGTGGAAATCGCCGAGGGGATCCGAGTGGTTTCATCGGTGTAGGGGTGTCATCTTTGGGTTCCGCAGGGTACCCCCCGTGGTCCCCTCCACACCTCCTACCGCCGGGTGATCAAATGTCAGAGGACGCGAAGCACGTCGACACCGATCTCTCGCAGGTATCGTTCGAAGCCCTGGTTCGCGAGATGATCGTTCGGTTGGACCCCGATCCGGACCGCGACGGGATGGACCGTACGCCGGAGCGGGTCGCGAAGTCCATGGAGTTCCTCACCCGTGGCTATCACATTACCCCGGAGGAAGCAATCGGCGACGGGATTTTCGAGGAACGGCACCATAACATGGTGTTGGTGAAGGACATCGAACTCTACTCCATGTGCGAGCACCATTTACTGCCGTTTTTCGGAAAAGCCCACGTAGCCTACATACCCGATGGGAAGATCATGGGGCTCAGCAAGGCTGCCCGCCTGGTGGATGTCTTTTCCCGCCGCTTTCAGGTTCAGGAACGCCTCACCGAACAGGTGGCACAGGCCGTGTGGGACACCATCCACCCCATGGGCGTGGGGGTCGTGGTGGAAGCCTATCATCTTTGTATGATGATGCGGGGGGTCGAAAAGCAGAACTCGAAGACCATTACCTCGGCCATGCGGGGGGCCTTCCTGAGTGACATGAAAACCAGGGATGAGTTCCTTCGGCTGTCCATGGCCGGTCACGTTCTCCTCTCCTAGAAACCAGCTCGAATCCCATGTACACGATCTCGGTCCAGGCTCACTACGATGCGGCACACTTACTTCGGGATTACGAGGGAAAGTGCGCGCGACTCCATGGCCACCGTTACGTCGTGGAGGTGGCTCTTCAGACTGCGGAGGTGGGGAGTAACGGAATGGCATGCGACTTCGGTGACCTGAAGGGGCACCTGAAGGCGCTGGTGGAGAGCTTCGACCATCAAAACCTGAACGATATCCCTCCCTTTACCGAGATTGAGAGCACTGCCGAGAACCAGGCCCGGTTCTTCTTCGAGGAGATCAGAAAGCGTCTTTCCCCGGAGCTGGCGAGCGGGTTGCTGTACGCTCGAGTGTCGGAGAGTCCGGGCCAGTGGGCCCAGTACGGTCCATAACCATGCACCTTTCCTTGACCGATCGAATCATCTGCCCAAGGTGTGGACCCGATTTCCGCCTCATCCTTCTGGCCCACCTGGTCAGAGATCGCCGGGTCCTGGAAGGCGATCTGGGGTGCTCCAATTGTCGTGAGACATACCCGGTGAGGGGAGGGTTCGGGGATCTCCGAATCCCGCCCCGGGTTCCCATTCCGGCTCCCTCCGCGGATCGGGAGGGGATGTCTGTGGATTCAGAGGAGATCCTTAGGGTGGCGGCTCTTTTGGGCGTGACCGAAGGTCCTGGGACACTCCTCATCCGGGGCCCGGCAGCTCGATTTTCCAAGGGTCTTGCCGAGCTCATCGGTGGTGTGGAGGTGGTGGGTTTGGAGTTTGATCTCATTGGAGCACAGGAATCTGAGGGGGTTAGCCGTATGGTTTCCGACGCACGAATCCCCTTCATTTCCAACAGCTTCAGAGGCATACTTCTGAGCGGGGAGGTCGGGGAACGGGAAGTAGAGGAAGCCGCTCGGGTCGTCGTGCCCGCGGGCCGTGTGGTGGTCATGGACGTGACACTCGACGCCGGCTATCCGATGGAGGCCTTGGGCCTGAAGGTTATGCTTCAGGAGGAGGGAGTGCTGGTCGCTCAGGCTGAGCGGACCAGATCCCTCCCCCTGGTCACGTTGCGGGGCCTCTGAGCCCCGCCTACGTTAACGAGACTCGGGGTTTGGACGTCTCAAACAGCGATTCCTTCTCGATGTCAGTTTGGAAAAAGCTTTTCGGCGGTGATGATGAGGAGGGTCGGGTCGATTATTACGATGAGGGGATGGAGCTTCTCTCGGACGGTAAATTCCACGAGGCTCTCACCTCTCTCCGACTCGCCCTCAAGGAGCAGCCCGGTGACCCGGTGGTGCTCCAACAGATTGCTATCGCCTATACGCGTATCGGGATGACGGATGAGGCCGCAAAAACCTACAGGCACGTTCTTCAAAAGGACCCAACGGCCTCGGGGGCCCATTACGGCTTAGCCTTCCTCCTGATCCGGTCCGGGCAGATGAAGGAAGCGATTCCCCACCTCAAGGCCTTTTTGGCCGATCCGCCCACTGGGACCGGTGCAGGCCAACACACCGCCCACGCCGAGGCTACGCTGGCCCAACTCACCGGCCTGACGCATGACCACCGAACCGACACCGACACCGAATAAGAAAGTTTGGCTTCGCTGGACCGGGACCGGGATGGAATACCATGGAGGCGGGGATAAGGGAGACTCCATCATTCTCGACGCCAAGTCCATCAAAGGCCCCGGCCCCATGGACGCCCTCCTCCTGGCCGTTGCGGGGTGCATGGCGGTGGATGTCCAGGTGATCCTGGAGCGCTCCAGGGTGCCCCTGACCGGGCTGGAGGTGGCCGTGGAGGGAACCCGAGCCTCCACCCACCCCAAGCGATATACACGAATTCATCTTGCTTACTTCCTCCGTGGACCCCAGGAGCAGCATCAGGCCAAGGTAGAAAGGGCTGTTGAACTCTCCCGGGAGAAGTTCTGCAGCGTACTCCACTCCCTCCGACCGGACATCGATTTCGAGATCGAAATTCACCTGGCGTAGGAGCCTGTGCGCGGCGGCACGCCAATAGAGGAAGGAGAGTGAGTTTGGGTACCCGCGATTACCTGGCCAACCGGACTCCCGTCCCCACCGGGACCCTTACCCAACTCTTCTTCGAAACGGTAGATCGTTTCGGGGAAAAGCCGGCCTTCCAGACCATTCAGGAAGGAGGGTTCCACCAGATCAGCTACGAGGAACTCCTGACCCGGGCTCGGGAGGTGTCAGGAGGCCTGATCGCTCTGGCCATCCAGCGAGGGGAGAGGGTGGCGATCCTCTCGGAGAACAGGCCCGAATGGTCCCAAACCGATTATGGTACCCTTTGTTCCGGGGTCCCCCTCGTTCCCATTCATACGACTCTGACCGCCCCCCAGGTGGCGTACATCCTCCAGGACTCTGGGGCCAGGGTCGTTTTCGCCTCTGCCGGGGATCAGGCGGAAAAGGCCCTGGAGGCCATACGCTCCTGCCCCGATGTGTTGAAATTGGTGGTCTTCGATTCGGGCGCCGGGGTCCCGCCCGGTGTCCTGCCCTGGGGCGATTTCCTCGAGGAGGGTCGGCGGAATGCCCAGGCCCTTTCCGAAAAGGAGTTCCGGGAGGCCTCTCTGTCTGTGAGGCCCGAGGACACGGCCACCATCCTCTATACTTCCGGAACCACCGGGGACCCGAAAGGAGTCGTGCTCACTCACAACAATATCTACTCCAACGTAAAGGCTACCGGGATCGCCATACCGGCGGACGAGACCGACAGTACTCTGAGCTTCCTCCCTCTCTCCCACATCTTCCAACGGATGGTGGATTTTTTCTTCTTCTCCAAGGGAGCCAGCATCACCTACGGCCGTTCCATGAAGACGATCGGTGCCGATCTTCTGATCACCAAACCAACAAAGGTCGTGGGCGCCCCTCGGGTTTATGAGAAGATCTACCAGAAGGTGATGGAGCAACCTGGCGCCAGAGGATTGATGGTCCGATGGGCGCGGGAGGTCGGTGAGGCTTGGGCTGAGGAAAAGCTGGCGGGGAGGGAACCCACCTGGGTTCTGAGGCAGGTATACAAACTGGCGCATAAGCTGGTTTTCAAGAAGATCCACGATGGGGTAGGCGGCCGCTTGGTCTTTTTCCTGAGCGGTAGCGCACCCTTGGCTCCCGAGATCAACAAGTTCTTCTTTTCAGTGGGGATCCTCATCCTGGAGGGTTATGGTCTTACGGAGACCTCACCGGTCACCACGGTGAACACCCCCTCCGACTTCCAGATTGGGACGGTGGGTCCTCCTATCCCCGGCACGGAGGTCCGGATCGTCGAAGACGGCGAGATCTTCATACGGGGCCCGCAGGTCATGAAGGAGTACTTCCATCGCCCCGAGGACACTCGTGCCGCCATCGATTCGGAGGGGTGGTTTTGCACGGGTGATATCGGCGAAATCGATGAGCGGGGCCATCTCCGCATCACGGATCGGAAGAAGAACCTGCTGGTGACTGCGGGGGGAAAGAACATAGCTCCGGCGCCCATCGAAAACCGGGTCCTGGGGAACCGGTTTGTGGATCAGGTGGTCATGATCGGGGACCAAAGAAGTTTCCCGGCCCTTCTTGTTGTACCGGCCTTCGGGTGTTTGGAGGCTTGGGCTCGCTCGTCCGGGATCAACGCTCCAACCCGCCGCGACCTTCTCAGGGAAGAACGGGTGCAGGCCCACCTGGGGCGTGAAGTGTTCGGTACACTCGGGGGTCTGGCGTCCTTTGAGACACCCAAGAAGATCGGGCTCATCGAGGAGGAGTTCACCATCGAAGGGGGAATCCTCACGCCGAACCAGAAGGTGAAGAGAAGGGTTGTCCGGGAGCGGTACGGATCCCTCATCGAGCGGTTCTATGATCCGGCCAACCGCGCCAGAGACGTGTTCGCGGAGGAGGACTGATGGAAAAGGAGCCCATGGATCTGGCCTCCGAGCTGCGTGTGGTACTCGTGACCGTACCGGATGTTGATACGGGCTGTTCTCTGGCTCGGCGGGTCGTGGGGGAGCGCCTGGCCGCATGCGGCAATGTGATCCCTGGACTCACATCGGTGTATCGGTGGGATGGGGAGGTGCAGGAAGATTCTGAGGCTCTGGTGATCTTCAAGACCACGGAGCGAGTCCTTCCCGATCTGGAGAGGCGAGTCATGGAACTCCACCCTTACGAAGTGCCTGAGTTCCTGGCTCTTCCGATTACCGACGGCCATTTCCCTTACCTCCGCTGGGTGGTGGAGGAGTTGATCGAGCCCGGGACTTCCCAATGAATGACGGTTACAAAAGAAGCCAGGAGGCGGGATCCCGACGGACCCCGAAGGTCGATCGGGAGGAACAAGGGGACCTCCTCGCTGACGCCGTGACGGGGTTTCTCACACGTGATGCAGAGGTACCGATTCCGGTGACGGCGTCGGGGGCGGGGGCGGGGATGGGGGTGGGGGAAGAGGAGGCCGCCGAAGAAAGGGATCCGGTAGCGGAAATCGAGCCCGTGGAGGGAGTGAAGGCCCCTTCCGAAGCCGATCCGGATCCCCAAGCCGAGCCCATCCCCGATTCCCCCTGGGAACGGAAGATGGCCTGGGCAAAGGAACGAGCTGGCGATGGACGCCTGGGGGACGCCAGGGAGCTCTATCAGGAGTTGGTGGAGGAGGATCCCACCAATGTCAGAGCCCTCAATAACCTGGGCATTCTCCTGGATGAAATGGGCGACCCCGAAGGTGCAGTGGCTCAACTGCGGGCTGCCAAGCGGATCGATCCCCATAACCAAGAAGTCCTTGGGAATCTCGGTGCGGCCCTCGGTGCAATGGGGAAGTATGCAGACGCGGAGGAGGAGCTACGACTGGCTCTTCGCCTCGACCCCTCGAACCTGGAGATCCGTGCCAACCTGGGCCTTCTCCTTTTTCGTCGCGGGTTGTACGAACAGGCAGCGGCGGAGTTGGCGGTGGTTTGTGCGGGCAAGCCCGACGATGGCCTCCCCCTCTTCTACAGGGGTGAGGCCCTGAACCGCCTGGGGAAAGTGGAAGAGGCCATCGAAGCCTTGACGCGGGTAACGGAGTTGATGCCCGGCAATCCCAGGGCCTATTACACTCTTGGGGTCTTGTTCGACAAGAAGAACGCTCCCGACCAAGCAGCAGCCATGTACCGGAAGGCCAGGGAGCTGGCGGACTCATGATCCGAGTTGTTCTCTCCGGTCCGGAAAATGTGGAGTCCGAAGCGATCCTCAGGTCCGTGTCCTCCGATCTGGGACCCGACACAACCTTCAGCCGAGAGTTGGAAATCCGAGCGGGACCCGGCGTTGCCGAGCGGCTTCAGGCCTTGGGTGAGCTTCCTGTCGGCGCGGCTGTGATCACTCCCGGTGGGGAACTCTCGGTTGGCTTCATCATTCATGTCGTCCTTCAGTCGGTGGAGGAACGGGTCACACCCCAGGGACTTCGTTCGGCTTTGCATAACGGCCTCCGGCGAGCCGAGGAATGGGGCCTGAAGACTCTGGCTCTTCCTCCACTGGGCACCGGAGCAGGAAATATGGACGCTGATGAGGCGGCCGCTATCATGGTCCCCCTCATCTCAGATCACCTCCAGCGCTCCGAAAACCCCCGGGAAGTGCTTATCGTGGTTGGGACAGGTTATGAGAGGGACGTCTTCGCCCAGGCGGTGGAGTCGGTCCAAGGCCACATCTCGTCCCGGGAAAACTGAGACCACCATTTCATGAGAGCTAACCGTCGCCGCCTCCTCGCCGGAGGAATCCTTCTATTTTGGTTTGGAATGTTGGGATGGCAGCTCCGGCGGGAGTATTTCCAACCTGACCTGGTCAGATTGGCTGAAGCAGCCCTTTCTCTGGCACCGGGCGTGAATTTCTACACCCTTCGGATGGGAGACCGGGTGGTGGGCCTGGCCAACTCTCGCCTCGACACGGTCCCGGGAGGCTTTCTACTGGAGGACCTCCTCTCCCTCGAGCTTCCCGCCCTCGGGCAAACCGGCACGGCCGTGGTTCGAACTCGCGTGAACCTTTCTCCCTCCCTGGTGATGAAGGATTTTCTCTTCTCACTGGAATCCGAGGTAGGCCGCTACTCGGCCACGGGGTCGGTTGAAGGGGATACTCTCTTACGTGTTGAGTTGGATGCAGGCGGGTCCCGACAGAGCCTAACGCACCGACTCCCCCAGCCGCCCATCTTCTCCGCGGTCCTTCCGATCCGGTTGGCGGTGGGAGGGGGCCTGGAAGTCGGGAATCGCCTTCGTTTTCCAGTCTTCGACCCCTCCTCACTTTCCACACGCACGGTGGAAGTCCAGGTGATGGAGCACGACACCCTTCTGATCCCCGACAGCGCCGAGATCGACCTGGAAACCGGGCGCTGGACGCCAGCCCATTTTGATTCCATCCCCTCCTGGCGGGTGATAGAGGTTTTTGGAGGGATCCGTGTGGAAAGTTGGATCGACGCCGACGGGAGAATCGTAAAAGCATCCAGTCCGCTGGGGTTTTCCATGGAGAAGACCGAATACGAGCTGGCGCGCCAGGCCCAAGAAGATGCCCGCGAGCTGATTGGTTCTCCCTTCGATGATGATGTGATTCTCTCTACCGCCATCCGGAGCAACGTGGAGCTGGGAGAGGTGGAGAACCACTCGGAGCTCCATTTCGTCCTCTCCGGTGTGGATCTAGGGGGATTTCAGCTCGAAGGAGGAAGGCAGGAACTCAGGGGTGACACCCTCATCGTCCGGCGGGAAGACTGGGCCGCGATCCGGCCGGACTTTGATGAGCTCCCTTACCCTCGAATGGACTTCTTGGAATACCTGCAGCCCGAACCGCTGATCCAGAGTGACGACGAGGGGATCATCCGGGCCGCGGAGAGGCTGGCAGACTGGCAACTGATGGGGGGAAACGACCCCATGCGTATCACCCGGCGTCTCACCATGGGGATCAACGGATTGCTGGAAAAAGAGATCACCTTCTCGATTCCCAGCGCAGTCCAGGTGCTGGCTTCAGGCCGGGGTGATTGTAACGAACACACCGTCCTGTTTGTGGCCATGGCACGTGCCCTGGGGCTTCCGGCCCGGACCGCAGTGGGCCTGGTCTATGTCGAAAACGCCTTCTTCTACCATGCTTGGCCCGAGGTGTGGTTGGGCCAGTGGGTGGCGGTTGACCCGACCTTCGGCCAGTACCCTGCCGACGCGGCCCATCTCCGCTTCGTGATCGGGGGACTGGCCCAGCAGGTGGAGATCGTGCGACTGATCGGGAATCTGAATATCGAGGTCGGTGCCCCCGGGACGACCGATTCGGAGGGAGGATAAATGGGGATCGAAAACCGGCGAGAGCCGCCCACCGGAGGTCGTACCCAGCACCTGGCTTCAGACCTGACGCCTGCCCGCCAGGGTGGGGAAGGGGCCATGTTGGAGTTGCGAGGGGTGACCAAACTGTACGGTGGGTTCACGGCAGTCAGGGAGCTGGATCTCTCTGTCCCCAGGGGGCGGATCTTCGGTTTCCTTGGCCCAAATGGCGCTGGAAAGACGACAACGATCCGGATGATCGCGGGCGTTCTGCTCCCCACCTCGGGCCGGATTCTGATCGGTGGCGATGACCTGGCCCAGGATCCCGAGGCAGCCAAATCCCGCATCGGGTACATTCCGGACCGGCCGTATCTCTATGAAAAACTCACCGGTCGTGAGTTCCTACGGTTCGTCGCCGGACTCTGGGGAAGGGACGGGAAGGCGTCGGAAGAGAGAGCCGGCCGGCTCATGGAGCTCTTCAGCCTCTCACAGTGGGAAAACGAACTGGTGGAGAGCTATTCGCACGGAATGCGGCAAAAGCTCCTCATCTCCTCGGCCCTAATCCACCAACCTGAACTCATCGTAGTGGATGAGCCCATGGTGGGGTTGGACCCGAAGGCTGCCAGAATCCTCAAGGATCTTTTTCGGACCTACGTGGACAATGGGGGTACCGTCTTCTTGTCTTCCCATACCCTCGAGGTGGTTGAGGTCATCTGTGATGTGCTGGCCATCATTCATGAGGGGAGCGTGATCGCACGAGGTACGATGGTGGAGCTCCGTAGCCAGGCCCAGGCCGGTGAGGCCGACCTGGAGGAGATTTTCCTGAAGGTTACCGGCGGCGAGGAGGTGGCGGAAGTCGTCGCCAGCCTAAGGGGGGGCGAATCCGGATGAGGGAGGCTTTCCCCACTGCCCCCAGCCTGACCTGGCTTCTTCGCCCGAAGATCATGGGGAAGCTTTCCCGGGCCCGGACGGATAAGGGGCGCCTGTTCAAAACGATCGTTCTGGGCTTTGTAGGGCTTCTCTTCTGGACCATGATCTTCGTTATCGTCTGGCGCATGCTCCTTTATTTCAGGAACACTCAGGGAATCGGGGACCTCCTCGCCGGGAAGCTGCTCGGGTTGGCCCTTCTGACCTTCCTGGGAATTCTGCTTCTCTCCAACGTCATCACCTCCCTCTCGACCTTTTTTCTCTCCCAGGACCTGGAGTTGTTGATGGCGTCGCCCACGGACCCTCTGAGGATCTATGGGGCGAGGCTCATCGAGTCGATCGTCAATTCTTCCTGGATGGTGGCCCTGTTGGCCGTGCCGCTCTTCCTGGCATACGGGTTTGCCTATAGCGCCGACGCCCTTTTCTACCTCCTGGCCCTGGCGGTGATGGTGCCGTTCCTGGTTCTCCCGGCCGTCCTGGGGGTGGCCATCACTCTGACCCTGGTGAACGTCTTCCCAGCCCGAAGAACCCGAGATATCCTCGCCCTGATCGGGCTTTTTGCAGCTGCCGGCATCGTTGTGTTGTTTCGGTTTCTGCGACCCGAACGCCTTGTTCGGCCAGAGGAGTTCCGAGACCTCGTGGATTTCATGGCCATTCTGCGAACTCCGTCCTCGGTCTGGCTACCCAATGAGTGGGCCTCAGACATCCTGATGTCGTACCTGAACGGGTTTTTCGATCCCTTTCCGTTCTTCCTCCTCCTCTCCACCGCTGCAGCCCTCGTCGTCATGGGTTCCTGGTTTCACCTGAAGTTCTATTCTTCCGGATACAGCCGGGCCCAGGAGGGCGCCACCAGAGGGGAATACCGGTCCAGATCGAGTTGGTTGGAGCACCTCCTTGGCCGGCTCTCGGTCCGAAGCCGGGTACTGGTGGCTAAGGAAATCCGGGTCTTCTTCAGAGATTCCACACAGTGGTCCCAACTGATTCTCCTGGGAGTGCTGGTGGTGGTGTACGTCTACAATATCAAGGTGTTGCCCCTCTACACCGGAGAGCGGGTGTCGTTTTTCCTCATCAATGTCATCTCCTTCCTGAACCTGGGTTTGGCCGGGTTCGTCGTTGCCGCTATCGCAGCCCGGTTCATCTTCCCGGCCATGTCTCTGGAAGGGAGGATGATGTGGCTCCTCCGGTCATCTCCTCTTGATGTGAGGTCGTTGTTCTGGTCGAAGTATTGGGTGGGGACGCTCCCTCTCCTATTCGTGGCTCTCCCGTTGATCATCGCCACGAACCTCATTCTCGAGGTGTCACCCTTCATCTTCGCCATCTCTACAGGCACCATGGTCATGGCGACCTTTGCCCTTTCAGCCCTTGCTCTAGGGTTCGGGGCGCTATACCCGAACTACGAGTCGGACAATGTGGCGGAGATCCCCACCTCCTTTGGTGGGCTTCTGTTCATGATGACGGCGGTGGGTTACCTGGCAGGCGTCATCATCCTCGAGGCCTGGCCGGTCTATTCTTTCCTTTCAGCCAACCTGCGTGGGGAGCCTGCTCGCAACTTGGTGGCGTTGCCCCTCGTACTGGGCATGGCAGGGGCTGCAACTCTCACAGTCATCGCGGTTGTGGTTCCGCTGCGGGCGGGGGTGCGGAAGGTGAGAACCCTGGACTTCCAATGAGGCAGGTGAGAAGATGGTTCGGGATCTGCTGGCGCCCGGGAGGGAAAACGGGCACAAGTGGACCGGAAAACGTCTCTGGGGTGGGCAAAATCATGGAGGAATGCCGGTCATGATCGAATCAATAAGACAGTTTTTCATGGCCAACATGGCTGAGCCCGCCACGGAGGGGGATGAGTCTCTTCCGGCCGATCTACGGCTGGCGGCGTGTGCGCTGCTCTTGGAGCTGGCCTACGCCGATGACGACTTCACCGAGGCGGAACGAGTTCATCTGGAAGGTGCCATCCGCCGCCAGTTCGGACTGGATGAGGAGCAAGCTGCCGAGCTCATCGAACTCGCCGAAGAGCAGCGGGCCGGGGCAGTGGATCTTTGGACTTTCACCAACCTGGTGGCAGAGCACTATTCTTTGGGCCAGAAAATGGTCCTGGCAGAGGCCATGTGGGGATTGGTTTTTTCCGACGGAGAGCTGGCGAGCCGGGAGGACTATCTCATGCGGAAGATCTCCGGGCTCCTTAGGCTCGAGCCGGGGTACCTGGCCGAAGCGAAGAAGCGTGTGGTGGAACACCAGTCCCTGGACAAGGGGCCGAAGGCGGCCTCAGGCTAATCTTTTTCGACCAAGTGGAAAGCCCGAGGAGTCAATGGGAAATCTAGTTCCGGGCGGTTTCATCTTCACCCATCTGATCTTCTGGACGGTCGTGGGGATGGTGGCGGTGGGGACAAACGCCGTAGCCATCATTCTGATGGTGGGGCTGGGCATAATGGTTCTGGAGACCATCCAAAAAGCCTGAAATGTTCGTGCTATTCTTGAAGATACTCGGAGGCCTCCTGGCCCTTGGCATCGGGCTCTACATGGGCTCAGCCGCCCGCTATAGCCCGGATTCAGAGGAAATCGAAAAGGCCCTTTCGGAGGGTGGCGTGAGCAGGAAGACCAAGCGGCACTTCACCCCCCTGGGCTGGCTCCGACAGAACCAGGAACGGTCCTCCCGCATCCGCCGCCGGTTCCGGGGCGCTTCCACCCGCCGGTTCGACCTCATCGCACCGGACACCAAGAAGAAGGATTAGGGTGGGGCAGGGTGGCCAGGCGCCTGCGCGCCGCCTCACTTAGCACGCTCGCGTGAATCGTTCCGCGGCGCGCGGGCGCCCGGACACCCTGCTCGCCCATGGGGGGGTCCATGGAAGGACTTTTACAGGGTTTGGGCTTGATTCCTGTCGGGGCGGGGGAGGGGCCTTCGATTCCCCCCTACGCTTAGCACACGAGTGTGAATCGCTCGGGGGAAACCGAAGGCCCCTCCCTCGCAGCACCTGGTCAGCCCGGGACTCGCACGATCCTCTTGATGGGGTAGTCGGATCCTGGCGTCAGCAGGGTTGCGAACTCCGGGAGAGGGGCCAGGCCCCATTGGGATTGAGGCTCCAATAACGTCACGATGAGGTTGGACCCCATCTGATCGCACCTGACGATGAGGTCTCCCGCCGGGACCAAAGCCTCCTCCTCCGTCACCGTCACTTCCACCTCCACGAAGTCCTTGTCTTCTTTCTGAGATGGGGTGACCCTTTCGATTCGGTACGATTCCAGGGTCGCTGGGGTCGGACTTTCCGTGCGGGCCGCCTCGATCCCGTGCCTTTCCAGCACCGCGATGATATCTGTCAGGTTGGCGGGAATGACGTATCCCAGAGGCCGTTGGACCCAGAGTGTCGCCTCGACGAGTGGGTGGAAGGCCTCAATGACCTTTGTTACCTCTTCGCCGGTTTCGATATCGATCACACCCACGGTCAGGTTCGGTCTTTCAGCATCCGGGACAAAATCCATGACCAGGGCCACGTCCGGCGCCATGCCCGCCCCGGTCAGGGCCCCTCGCTCACGGTCCACCAACGCCTTCACCTCGGCGGCATTCTCACCGAAGAAACCGATGAAGGATTTCATGGTTTCCAGCTGCTGGCGAGCCCGTTCGTGGATGTCAGCTTCCATCGTACGGCCATTCCTCCCCTCGATGAGGAAGGAAAGGGAGTGGTAGATCCCCATGCTGTTTCGGCCATCATTCAGAGCGGTGGTGCTGTATCTGAACCGGGCCTCCGGGCCATCGGTCACCAGGTAGCGGTTAAGGATGACATCCTTCGGAGCCAGTTCGTTCTTCATGTCGGGAATGACCTGATCCCACGCGTATCTCCTGAGGGCCATGGACATGTTCTCATTCGACAGGGCCCCGATCTGTTGGCCGAAATTCTTGTGTAGTCCCGCCTCGACCCATGCGGACCCGGCAAATCCGTATTCATGCACATCCAAGGTGACTTCAGGCAGTAGCTCGTTATAGACCGAATGAAGGGCAGCGACCTCGGGGGTTGAGAGGGTGAGATGGTCCCGGTTCAGGTCCATGTCCCCTGCATTCCCGCGCTGTTTCTTCTCCGAGCCGTCCGGGTTGATCTGGGGAATGAGGTAGATGTCCACGGAGCCCAGAAAGCCGGTGAAGGCTCCGGTGGCGATATCCCTGGCCAGGGCGATGGCGGCTTCTTTCCCCGACGGCTCGTTTCCGTGTTGCTGTGCAAACATGAGCACTTTGAGCTTCTCTCCGGGGCCTGATCCTGCGCCGGTCTGGTCAGCGAAACGGAGCATCACCAGCTTCCGCCCTTCCACGGAGGTTCCGATCGTATCCAGCGTGAACGACCCCGTTTCTGCCTGCAGATGACCCAAGAAAGACATCATCTCTTCATACGACGTGACGGCATCACCTTCAGCCAACTCCAGCGGAGTGGGGAACTCTCCAGGGGTACAGTTGGCCATCACCGGTATGGCCATGAGGGCGAATAAGGAGAGAGTCTTGAGCTTTCGGGGCATGGTCATGATCTCATTTTCAGTAGGGGAGAAAGGGGGCAGCGTATCATCGAATCATCGCCAGATCAGGTTCATCACCACCAGGACCCCTCCCACTAGAGCCCCGAGCACATACCCCAAGCGAACGATCAACCTCATCTCTCGGTCCGTGACCCGCTTGACCAGCTCCTCCATCTTGGCGGTGGGATAGTTCAGGACCTTTTCT
>JBDRDQ010000354.1:0-4375 GCA_043820695.1 Gemmatimonadota bacterium
AGTCGTTCTCCTCTTCCTGGCATGGGTTCTGGGCCACTTCTGGCTTACCCGCCGTCCCCCCCCCGAGGTGGAGCAGGGGTAAGAGGGCCGCTGCCCCTGGGTTGAGAGGGTTCTTTTTCGTATCCTTCCTGAATTCGAGAATTGAACCATCGTCCAGGCCAACGGGACCTCAATACTTCCATGCGACACGACACCATCGCCGTAATCGATTTCGGAGGGCAGTACGCCCACCTCATCGCAACCAAGGTTCGTCGCCTTGGCGTCCTGGCGGAGATTCGCCAACCGGAGGACCCGGTCGAGGCCTTCCACGGTTACAAGGGGATCATCATCTCGGGGAGCCCGGCCCTGTCCTCTCATGGTGAGGACCAGGACTATACCAAAGGGATTTACGACCTGGATCTCCCCATCGTCGGCTTCTGCTTCGGCCACCAGGAGATCGCCAAGCATTATGGGGGGGAGGTCATTCACGGCGGGCGGGAATGGGGCCGCGCAGACCTTCAAATCCAGGGGGAGCATCCTCTCTTCTCCGGGCTCGGCCCTTCCGAGCGGGTCTGGATGAGCCACTACGACTCGGTGGCCTCGGTGGGCCCCGGCTTCTCAGAGCTCGGCTACTCGGTGACGGCTGGCGGAGAGCACCGGTTTGCCGCCATCGGCTCCGACACCCTGAAGCGATACGGGTTCCAGTTCCACCCCGAGGTGGACGATACCGTACACGGAACGGAGATGATCTCCAACTTCGTCTTCGAGATTTGCGGGTGTACGGCTTCCTGGAGCATGGAGCGGTATCTGGAAGAGCAGGTGGAGCGGATCCGGGAACAGGTCGGGGACGAATCCGTCTTCCTCCTGGCCTCCGGGGGTGTCGATTCCACCGTGGCCGCCGTAATGATCGGGCAGGCCCTGGGATCGGACCACCTCCATCTCCTGCACATCGATAACGGCCTCATGCGGAAGGGCGAGAGCGCCCGGGTCCTGGAGAGGTTCCAGCGGATGGGATTCGGAGACCACCTCCATTTCGTGGATGCCAGTGAAACCTTCCTCGAAGCCCTCGCCGGACTCGTCGAACCGGAAGAGAAACGGCGTGCCATCGGTGACACGTTTGTAACGGTTTTCCAGGAAACGGCCAGGAAGCTGCACATTGAGGACCATCTCCTCGGCCAGGGAACCATCTATCCGGACACCATCGAGACGGGTGGGACTCGGAGGGCCGACGTCATAAAAACCCATCACAACCGGGTCCCCATCATCGAGAAGATGATCGAGGAAGGAAAGGTGGTGGAGCCGTTGGCGGACCTCTACAAGGTTGAGGTTCGGGAGTTGGGAGAGCGAATGGGGATCTTTGACGAGCTCCTTTGGCGTCACCCCTTTCCGGGCCCTGGGCTCGGAGTACGTCTTCTCTGCAACGACGGGAAACCGGACCGAACCGGCTTCGATATCGCCGAACCGCTCCTTGCGGAGGTGAGCCGGCGTTTCGGCCTGGATGCCCTCCTTCTTCCCATTCGATCGGTGGGGGTCAAGGCCGACCTGAGGGCTTACGAACACCCCGTTCTGCTCACCGGTTCGGCGCCCTGGGAGACCCTAATCCAGGCGGCATCGGCCGTCACCAAAGAAATTCCAGGCATCAATCGCTGTGTCTGGAATCTGACACCGGACGCTCCGTCCCTGGCCTTCCCGCTGGCCGCCACCGTCACCAGAGCACGCCTGGACCTCCTGCGGGAGGCAGACCACATCGTCATGGAGGCCCTAAGGCGCCACAACCTCTATGACGATATCTGGCAGTGTCCCACGGTTCTGGTTCCGCTCCAGCTGGGAGGGTCGGTAGGGGAGTTGATCGTCCTGCGACCGGTGATCTCGGAACGGGCCATGACCGCCCAGCCGTACCCATTGGCAGGCCCCGTCCTGGTCGACCTGCGGGAGGAGATTCTGAGCCTGCCCGGGGTGTCGGGTCTGGCCTTGGACATCACGTCCAAACCGCCGGGCCCGATCGAATGGGAGTAAGGCCGGCTTTTTGCCGATCCTTGATGGTCAAGGTGAGGTCCAGAACGCGTTAGCCGTCGATGATCCAGGTGAAGGTGGTTTGCCCCCCGGACCAGATGTTGGATCCGACAAGTTCCATAACGGCCAGCCCAAGCTCCTGGTTCTGGGCGGTGAAGGTCACCCCAATGTTGTAGAGAGACCCCCCGGTTCCCGACCAGTTGTCGTAGTCCAGAACGTAGTCGTCCTTTCGGAAGGTGAAACCACCAGGAAGGTACGCCTCCAGCCCCGACGGAACTTGGCCCGGGCCGACCTCAGTGGGCCAGGCGTTTTTGTCTGACTGGTAGGTCAGCACAGCCACCCTGATGACATTCAGGTCTCCCAGCAGGTCCGCGGCTTGAGCTTTTAGGATGGCTCCCCGTAATCGAGGGAGGGCGATGCCCGCCAGAATACTGAGGACGACCATGACGGTCAGGAGCTCGATCAGGGTGAAACCGTGGACCCCTCGCCCCCGCCGAGGTCCCCGCTCGTTACCTCGAGTCCCCATAGTCATCCCCCGTGCCTTATGACCTGGAGGGAATTCCCAAGGAACGCATCGAGGGATTCGGTGGAAACATACTCCACCCTACCACCTGGCCCTGCGAAGCTGAGTCGGTAAGCCCGGGCGTCGATCCGGCTGTATTCCACTTCGGAGAAAGGGTCCCCAGCCTCGGAGAGATCGTTGGGAAGGCGGCCCTCGGCCTCTCGGAATTCTTCGATCCGGAGAGCCTGCTGAAAGACCTCCATCCGGAGGCCGGCATCCGCCAGGGCAGAAGAAATGGTTGGAGGCGCCGGGTCCAACCAGGAGGGAGATCCAATCCAGATATACCCGGAAAAGATCGAGAAGCCGACCAACGCAACCCATGTGGCGGGCGACGTCTTCCTCCTCTTCATTTCCGATGGGAGATCTTGGCGTCTCTTAGCCTTTTCGTTCTGGTCCTTGAGAACGTCGGCCAGTACATCCGCCATTTCCTTTCCCGAAACACGACCTTTATCGGGCCGTTTGGGACCGTTGCTAGTATTCATGATACCAAGGTAGTCCGGGAGCCCGGTTTTTCGCACCCCTTCCGCCCTCTGCCCTCCCCGGTTTCTCCATCCCATCCTAGGTAGGCTAGGAACCCCTCCGTCCGCATGACCTGGACAAAATGACCCAGGCGTTCCCCAACAGGATCCACCCGGTCCCCGAACTCTCCTCTCATGAGTTCCCCCACCTCCGCCACCGTCCGCTCCCCATCCAGATGTCTCCAGGCGAAGCTCCCGACCTCATCCAGTCGGATTCGGTTAGCCGACATTCTATGAAAGAACCGGTCCATCAAACCCCGAAGGCCGACGGAGAAGGGTTTAGGCCGAAGCATCACCACCCGACCCTCCACCTCTTCCCAGTCAGCGATGCGGAGAGGGGCCAACCCCAGGAGGTTGACCCCTTCCAGTTCCCTTTCCCGGTTCGTCTTTTTGCGAAGTCCCATGGCCCTTCGTGAATGAATATCCCCGTTAGTGGTCCAGGTGGGTGGATGGGAGTCCTTCCGATTTCATCTGGCTCACCGGAAGCCAAACCAACATCCCCAGGACAATGACATAGGCGAACAGGCTCAGCAGATAACTCGGTTCTTCCAGGAAATTCAGGTTCTGGAAAGAGAGGAGGAACGGGAACTTGTCAGCCCCGATCACCAGAAGGGCTAAAAGGACGGCCATCAGGGATTCTCCTGCAATGAACCCCGAGGAGACCAGAACCCCGGTGTTCTCCGCCCGGGCCTTCTCCTCCTCAGAGGCTCCCTTCCTCTTCAGCATCCACTCGAAGATCCATTTCGCCAAACCACCCACGAATATGGCCGATGTGGACTCAAAGGGGAGGTACATCCCGACCGCGATGAGCATGGGTGCCGGGGCTTTGATGAGGATGAGGCCCACCGCGAAGAACATTCCAACGATAACCAGGGGCCAGGCCATCTCCCCCGCTACGATTCCGCTTGCCATCAGGGCCATGAGACCGGCCTGAGGAGCCGGCAGCTGGGCGGATCCAATGACGTAGACGTTGTGCAGAGCTATGAGGGGGAAGGTGAGAACCAATGCGGCGACAACCACACCCACCAGCTCACCGATCTGCATCTTCCAGGGCGTGCCCCCCAGGATGTGCCCCACCTTGAGGTCCTGCATCATGTCCCCGGCGATGGCCGCCGCACAGCAAACGACCCCCGCCACACCCAGTACGCCCGCCACACCCCGGATATCCGTCACGCCCAGAAACACCATCATCACCGCGGCGATGAGGAGTGCGCTCAAGGTCAGCCCCGAGACAGGGTTGTTGGAGGAGCCGATGAGCCCGACCAGATAGCCGGCGACGGCTGCGAACAGGAAGCCGAGAACC
>JBDRDQ010000355.1:0-9655 GCA_043820695.1 Gemmatimonadota bacterium
CCGGCGGTTCATCCTGGTGCGGGATCAGCCGCTGGACGAGGAGGAGATCCGGACCTTCCTTTCCCTGGTCCACGATCGAATGACGGAGCTTCAGTACCCCGAGCCTCTGACCTCTTTCGAGACGGGGATGGCCCCTGAGGAACTCTTCAGCATTCCGGTTCTAGAGGAGGGGCGAGCCGCCCTTGAACGGGTGAACCGAGAGCTTGGATTGGCCTTCGACGAGTGGGATCTGGAGTACTACACCGAGCTCTTCGTAAAAAGGATCGGGAGGAATCTCACCTCCGTCGAGGCCTTCGACATCGCGCAGTCGAATAGCGAGCACTCCCGGCACTGGTTCTTCAAGGGGAGGTTGGTCATCGACGGCCAGGAGATGCCGAACCACCTCATCGAGGTGGTCCAAAGACCCTTGGAGGCTCATCCTTCCAACAGCGTCATCGCTTTCAAGGACAACTCCAGCACCATCCGGGGGCACTCCGCTCGCACCCTGATCCCCCGGGAGGTCGGCCACCCCTCCCCCCTGCAGGAAGAGGATGTCGTATTCGATGTCCTCTTCACCGCCGAGACGCACAACTTCCCGTCGGGCGTGGCCCCCTTCCCAGGCGCCGAGACCGGTACCGGGGGCCGGATCAGGGACACTCACGCCACCGGAAGAGGAAGCCTGGTCGTGGCGGGAACGGCGGCCTACTGCGTCGGGAACCTGATGATCCCGGGATACCCCCTCCCGTGGGAGGACCCGGAGTTCCGGTATCCCTCCAACCTGGCATCCCCCCTTGAGATCGAGATCGAGGCCTCCAACGGAGCCTCGGATTACGGCAACAAATTCGGCGAGCCTGTCATCCAGGGGTACACCCGTTCCTTCGGCCTTCGCATCCCCAACGGTGAACGACGGGAGTGGATCAAACCCATCATGTTCTCGGGGGGGCTCGGGCAGATGGACGCCCGGCACAGGGAAAAATCCAAGCCCGAGGTGGGGATGCTGGTGGTGAAGCTGGGAGGGCCCGCCTACAGGATTGGTATGGGTGGGGGAGCCGCCTCCAGCATGGTTCAGGGCGAGAACGTCGAAGAGCTCGACTTCAACGCTGTCCAGCGTGGGGACGCGGAGATGGAGCAGAAGGTGAACCGCGTCATTCGGGCCTGCGTGGAGATGGGGGACGCCAATCCCATCGTCAGCATCCACGACCAGGGCGCCGGGGGCAATTGCAACGTCCTGAAGGAGCTCGTTGAGCCCGCCGGAGCCCGAATCGAGCTTCGGGACATCCCTGTAGGGGATGATACTCTTTCGGTCATGGAGATCTGGGGCGCCGAGTACCAGGAACAGGATGCCCTTCTTCTCTGGGAGAAAGACAGAGAAGTCTTCCAGTCCCTGTGTGACCGGGAAAAGGTACCTGCGGCCTTCGTCGGGAAGATCACTGGCGATGGCCGCATCGTGCTGCACGACGCGCGGGATGGCTCCACTCCGGTGAACATGGAGCTGGATCACGTCCTCGGAGCCATGCCTCAGAAGACCTTTGAGCTGAAGCGGATCCCAGCCGAAACCCAGCCCCTTTCCCTACCTCCGAAGCTGACGATACGGGACGCTCTGGATCGGGTGCTCCGCCTCCTTTCCGTGGGCTCGAAACGGTTTCTGACCAACAAGGTCGACCGGTGTGTCACGGGTTTGGTGGCTCGGCAACAGTGCGCCGGTCCCCTCCAGCTCACCGTGGCCGACGTGGCTGTCATAGCCCATAGCCATTTCGGGGTGACTGGAGCCGCCACAGCCATTGGTGAGCAGCCCATCAAGGGCCTTCTGGATCCTGTCTCCATGGCCCGAATGACGGTGGGTGAAGCGCTCACGAATCTGGTCTGGGCACAGGTCAGTGCCTTGGACCATGTGAAGTGCTCGGGGAACTGGATGTGGGCGGCGAAATTACCTGGAGAGGGAGCCGCTCTCCATGACGCCGCAGTGGCCATGGCCCAAGTGATGGAGGAGTTGGGCATCGCCGTGGACGGGGGAAAGGACTCCCTCTCCATGGCTGCTTTGGCTCCCGGGCCCCACGGAGAAGAGGAGACCGTGAAGGCCCCGGGGGCCCTTGTGGTCTCTGCCTACGTCACCTGCCCAGACATCACCAAGACGCTGACCCCGGACCTGAAACTCCCCGGAAAGGGACAGATCTTCTTCGTGGATCTCGGGGGAGCCCGAAACCGCCTCGGCGGATCGGCTTTGGCTCAAGTTTTCAACCAAATCGGGGACAGGCCGCCCGATCTGGACGACCCAACCCTCTTGAAGGGTGCCTTCGAGACGGTCCAGTCCCTGATCGGGGCCCGGGTCCTTACCGCGGGCCACGATCGGAGTGACGGGGGCCTCGTTACGACCCTCCTGGAGATGGCCTTCTCCGGAAACTGCGGTATCGATGTGAATCTGGAGGGCCTGGGCGGGGACTCGGACCCGCTCCACCCCGCCGCCCCCCTTCCCGTCCTCTTCTCGGAAGAGCTGGGGCTGGTCTTCGAGGCTCCTGCGGAGGAGGGAGACAGGATTCTCGAAGCGTTCTGGGCCGTGGGTGTCCCCTGCGCAGCGATTGGGACGACCCTTCCCGAACCCAGAGTCCGGATCAAGATCGGGGACACGACGGTTTTGGACGAGAGTATGCCGGAGCTCAGGAACGTCTGGGAGGAGACCAGTTATCAGTTGGACCGTCTCCAAGCCGACCCCAAGCACGTCGAGGAGGAGCGTCAGGGGCTTCCGACCCGAACCGGTCCGGAGTTCCACGTACCCTATGACGTGGCCCACACTGCGCCGGGGATTCTCACCCGTACAACCAAACCCAGAGTCGCGGTGGTTCGGGAAGAGGGCAGCAACTCCGATAGGGAGATGAGTTCCGCATTCCATCTGGCCGGCTTCGAGGCGTGGGATGTCTCCATGACGGATCTCCTGGCCGGGCGGATCCGCCTGGATGGGTTTCAGGGTTTGGGGTTTCCCGGCGGCTTTGCCTACGCAGACGTTCTGGACTCGGCCAAGGGTTGGGCGGGCGTGATCCGGTTCAACCAAGGACTCCTGGAGCAGTTCCAGGATTTCCACGCCCGGGAGAATACGTTCAGCATAGGAATCTGTAACGGATGCCAGCTATCCGCCCTCCTGGGCTGGGTTCCCTGGACCGGTATCAAAACCCTGGTGCAGCCCAGGTTCATCCAGAACCTGTCAGGCCGGTTCGAGTCCCGTTTCACGACGGTCCGGATCATGGAGAGCCCGGCGATCATGCTCCGGGGGATGGCCGGGGCGAGGCTGGGCGTTTGGGTAGCGCATGGAGAGGGCAGGGCCTATTTCCCCGATGTCGAGATTCAGGACCGCGTTCTGGCTCGGGGGTTGGCCCCCGTCCGATTCGTGAACGATATGGGAGAGCCGACCACCGAGTACCCCCTGAACCCCAATGGCTCCCCCCACGGAATCGCCGCGTTGACCTCTCCTGACGGGCGGCATCTTGCCATCATGCCCCACCCTGAACGGTCCTTCCTCACGTGGCAGTGGGGCTGGATCCCTGAAGACTGGAAGGGGAAAACCACGGCGTCACCCTGGCTGAAGATCTTCCAAAACGCCCGGGGTTGGTGCGAGGAGACCCGCTGAGGACCGCCACCTTCTCCTACTCCCCCCGGAGCCAATGGACAGGGACCCTTTTTTGAATCAGCTTATTGTCATGGCTGCAACACTACCCCGAAAAGCTCGCCCCGGAATCTTCGCTCCGCCAAATTCCCGGGGGGCCTGACCCGGAAGGAGGATACCCAGCTGGGTGTCCGCCCTACCCCGGTCTGCCCTTCTCTCCGTCGACAGAGCCCATCCGCCCCGTCGCAGACAATCCATCCGATAGAGTTGGAGAGAACCATGCCCGAGATCAAAGTGCCGGCCGACCAGGTCTTCCCGATTCTGAGAGAGAACATCCTGGTGGATGGGTTCCATCTCGTGATCGACCTTGAAAAGTCCCACGGATCCGTCATCGTCGACGCCCTGGAGGGGAGAGAATACCTGGACTGTTACGGGTATTTTGCCACCCTCCCCGCAGGTCACAACCATCCGAAAATGAAGGACGAAGGCTTCCTCAAAAGCCTCATGGCGGCGGCGCTGTCCAATCCGGCGAATTCCGACATCTACTCCCGCCAGTTCGCCGCGTTCGTGAAGACATTCCGTGACCTCGCCGTTCCCAAAGAGTTCCGGTACCTCTTCTTCGTCGCCGGCGGGGCGGTGGCGGTGGAGAACGCCATGAAGGCAGCCTTCGACTGGAAGGTCCAGAGGAACCGGGAGGCGGGCATCGAGGGGGGGGGAGACAAGGTTCTCCATTTTCGGGACGCCTTCCACGGAAGGACCGGTTATACCCTTTCGGTCACCAATACCGACCCCACCAAAACGCGGGATTATCCAAAGTTCGACTGGCCCAGGATCTCCAACCCCTACATCGATTTTCCAATGGATCCGGACGTCGTCTTCGCCAGGGAAGAAAAGGCCTGTTCAGAGATCGAGGAGGCTTTCGCCAGAGATCCCCACGGAATCGCCGCCATTCTCATCGAACCCATTCAGGGCGAAGGCGGGGACCATCATTTCCGCTCCGATTTCTTCAAGCGCCTCAGGGACTATGCGGATCGGTTCGAGGCCCTTCTGATCTTCGACGAAGTCCAGACCGGCCTCGGCTCCACCGGAACCATGTGGGCGTTCCAGCAAATGGGGGTGACACCAGACATCCTCGCATTTGGGAAAAAGACCCAGGTGTGTGGGATCATGAGCACCACCCGCATCGACGAAGTTCCGTCCAACGTCTTCAAGGTTCCTGGTCGGATCAACTCCACCTGGGGTGGAAACCTGGTGGATATGGTTCGTTGTGCCAGGTATCTGGAGATCATGCACGAGGAGGGGCTCGTTGAAAACGCAGCCTCCGTGGGAGCCTACTTCAAGGAAGGTTTGGAGGCCCTGGCAGAGGAATACCCCTTCCTCACCAACGTGAGGGGAAAGGGATTGTTCCTGGCCATGGATCTCCCGGATGGGGAGACCCGCGGGATGGTTTGGAAGGCGTGTTGGGATCGCGGCCTGGCGGTTCTCAACTGCGGCGCGAGTTCCGTCCGATTCCGGCCCCCTTTGGTGTTCACTCGGGACGAGGTAGCGCAGACTCTCAGGATCCTTCGGGAAGTGCTTGGTCTTCTTCCCGCACCGACGGGGTGAGGCAGTCTAGCCCAATCCGGATTCCCCAGGCTTTCGGATGATCCCCTTCTGGTTGGTCCCGTTAATGGTCACCAGAACGGGACCATCGAATCTGAGGTGGCGGACGCATCCGATCTCGTCCACCGCCGGATGTTTCGCCAGCCAGTCCCAATCCACGTAACCCTCTCCCATGTCCTGGTTGACGGTGAAGTATCCGATGTTCAGGGAGGTCAGGTTCTGGAAGAAGTGGGTCCCCTGGGAAGGCGTGACTCGGAAGTCCTTGAAGCCGGCCTCAACGATCACCTGAGCACCGGAGATGTCAGCCCACCGGACGGGAATCCCCAACCAGGAGTGGGTGGATCCCCACCGCCCCACACCCACGAGAATGTAGGGTCGCTCGGCTTGGGTGAGTCTGGTGTTGAACTGGGCAACTGAGACGGCGCAGTCCTGACTCTGAGCCCGCTCGAACCGGTTTTTGTCCACCACGACCATGTCGAAGATCCGGTCCAGGTGGCCATGCCCCAGCGCCGACGGGCTTTCACAGATCAATCCGGACCTGTGGACCTCCTCCAACTCGATGGCGTCCAGCTCCCGATTCGCCGACAGGGGTCGTAACTGAAGGAAGGCGAACTCCTTGGGTTGGTCCGGGGGCACGGTGAGATTCACCGCGAACTCGATTTCCACCGGAGAGCTGGTTCCGGACGCTCCGACGTCCAGGAGTTCCCTCAAAATCTCGGCCAAAGGGAACTGGTCCATCTTCAGGATCGGCGCCATGCTCACGAGGCGGATTCCCGGTCGGGAAAGGCCATCGTAGACCACGTTGTTCTGGCGTGAATAGGTGGACCCGACCCATTGCAGTACGCCATTCTCCTCCGCCACGCTCAGGGGAGCCCGGATCATCCTCCCGTCTTCCTGGCCCCCCGGCCTGTCAGTGGTGGCTCCCAGCCGAAGGGCCCAAAACTCCCGTTGAGAGTTGCTGACCATGTCCTCCACTGTGGAGAACTCCACATTGTGGCGAGGATATGCTGGGCAGAACCTGAAACACGGAGACCCTTCCGCTACCGTCTTCCCCAAGCCCAAGGCCACCGCGGCGATTCCGTCTGCCGGGGTCATGGGGGCGGTGGGATAGTAGTTATAGGACCGGGCAACCCCCGCCACGTCCGGGAAGAAGAGTCCGCTCCGTTCCTGCCCCACCAGCTTCTGGACGATAACAGCCATGGCCTCCTCTTCGAGACGATAGGGCGTCGCCTCCAGGAAGGTCTTGCTGTGCCGGGAAAAAGTAGAGGCATAGACCACTTTGATCGCCTGGACCAGCTCCTCGAGCCGGACCGCCGGGTCCGGATGATCATTGGGGAGCATGATGGTTTCGAAGATGCCGGCGAAGGGCTGGTACGGTGAGTCTTCCAGAAGGGACGAGGAACGGACCGCCAAGGGGTGAACGCTGGCGAAGAGAAAAGATGCCAGCTGCTGCCGCGCCGCCCAGGGGAAGCGCGCTTCGGCGAACCGCCGCGCCATCTCGCCATCGTCTTCCGATCGGAGGGAGAGGGATCGGAGTCCGTTTTTGTCCAGGAATTCATTGAAGACGTCGGTACCGAGAATCACCGCAGGTGGCACAAAGATGCGCACCCCCGGGAAGCGATCTTCCAAACCGAAACGGTCCACCAGGCGGGTGGCGAAGGCCAGCCCCCGTCCCTTCCCCCCGATGGAACCCCCACCGATCCTCATGATCCCACCGGCGTAGGAAAGGACCTCCGGATCGTAGTCCGCAACCGTGCTACGGCTCTGTTCCCTCCGGTAAGCCCCGATGGATTGTATCAGATCCTCCCGCAGATCTTCCAAGGAGGCATAATCGGCGACCTGCCTGGGCCGAAGGCGGTAGGCCAAGGCGAACTCCCCCCGGGCCCTCAGCCAGCTGGAGAAGTCGTTCCTGGCCGCATGGTAACCAATGCTCTCGGCCGGGACCGCCCCCAGTTTCTCCAGGAGGGATCGGAGGTCACCCGCCCGGTCGACTTCCTCTCCGTCATCACCAATCCGGAACACAAAATCCCCGAAAAAGGAGTGACTGGTGAGGTACTGCCGAATCTCGTCCAAGATCACCGGGGAGTCCTTGAGCAGGAACCCGGAGGCCACCGATTCGGCTGTTTCCCTGAAGTCAGGATTACTGGATTGGAGGAGAATGGGGATATCGGGCCGGGTCTCCTTTATCCTTTGGGCCAGCTCCAGTCCCGCCGAAGAAGAGATCTCGCCACCTTGCTCCCGGGGAAACTGGATGTCGGAGATGACCCCCATGACATTGGGTCCGCAGGCGGTGAAGTAGGACCAGGCCTCCTCGAAGGTGGTGGCAAGCAGGATCTTGGGCCGGGCGCGCATCCGAAGCAGTCGTTGATAAAGGTTCACCCCTTCCGAGAAGACGCTCTGGGAGAGCTTCATCACTTCCGAGTAGATCACCGGGATGAAGGACGAATAGAACCGCACGCTGTCTTCCACCACCAAGAGCACGGGCACGCCGAGGCTGGAGTCGAACTCCACGTTCACCTTGTCTTCCCAGAGCTTCACCATGGCCAGGAGGATCCGAGCATCCCCCTGCCAGATGAACACGCGCTCCAACTCCGCGAATCCGTGTCGGCCCTCGAAATCCTTCAACTCCCTGTGGTCGTAGGCCAGCACAAGGACGGGAAGATCCAGCCCGGCTTGTCTCACCTGCCGAGCCAATTGGACCGCATTCATATCTCCCGGTTGGAGGCTGGTGATGATGACGTCGAAGGGCTGCTCTTTTGCCAGCGCGAGAGCCTCCGCGCCACTCGAGACCCGGGTGAGGTTGGGAGCCTGGCTAAGATTCAGATCCAGGAACTTGCTCAGGATAAGTTCATTGAGTTGGCCATCCTCCGACATGATGAATGATTCATAGAGGCTCGACACGAAAAGGATGTTTTGGACCCTGAAGCGCATGAGATCCTGAAGACCCCCTGCGCGCCCACCATTCCCCTCCGTTAAACCAGGTCGAGTCGGGACGGCCATGATTCTCCTGTTCAGACCACGCCCTGATCCAGCATGGAGTCGGCAACCTTCAGGAAGCCGGCGATGTTGGCGCCATGGACGTAGTTCCCAGGCTTCCCATACGCCACGGCAGCTTCCAGACACTGGGTATGGATGCTCTTCATGATGCCCCTGAGGCGGTTGTCCACCTCTTCCCGGGTCCAGGAGAGCCTGAGGGAGTTCTGGGACATTTCCAGGCCGGAGACAGCCACGCCACCGGCGTTGGCAGCCTTGCCCAGGCCGTAGAGAACGTTGTTGGCCAGGAAGATCTCGACACCATCGGGGACGGTGGGCATGTTGGCGCCCTCGGAGATCACGTACACGCCCTGGTTCACCAGCTTCTGAGCGTCTCTGGCGTTGACCTCGTTCTGGGTGGCGCTGGGGAAGGCGCAGTCGGCCTTGTGATCCCAGAGCGGGTTGTGGTCGAGGTTCGCGTCCAAGGCCGTGTAGACCGCGCCGGGGTACTTTTCAGCGTACTCGCTGATGCGGCCACGACGGTTGTTCTTGAGATCCATGACAAAGGCCAGCTTCTCCCTGTCGATCCCCGCATCGTCGAAGATGTAGCCGCCGGAGTCGGAGAAGGTGATGACCTTCCCGCCCATATCCAGGATCTTCTCAGCGGTGTACTGGGCAACGTTTCCGGAGCCGGAGACGATGCAGGTCTTGCCTTCCAGCGTCTCACCCCGGGTGGCGAGCATCTCGGCTGCGAAGTAGACCGCGCCATAACCGGTCGCTTCGGGACGGATGAGGGAACCGCCCCAGTTCAGGCCCTTACCGGTGAGGACGCCGGTGAATTCATTCCGCAGCTTCTTGTACATCCCGAAAAGGAACCCGACTTCCCGGCCACCCACGCCGATGTCCCCGGCGGGAACGTCGGTGTTCGGTCCGATGTGCCGGAAGAGCTCGGCCATGAAGTTTTGGGTGAAACGCATGACCTCAACGTCGCTCTTGCCCTTGGGATCGAAGTCCAATCCACCTTTTCCGCCGCCCATGGGAAGGGTGGTGAGAGCGTTCTTGAAGACCTGCTCGAAGGCCAGGAACTTGAGGATTCCCAGATTCACGGAGGGGTGGAAGCGCAGCCCGCCCTTGTAGGGGCCGATGGCGCTGTTCATCTCGATCCGAAAGCCCCGGTTCACCTGGACGTCGCCCTGATCATCTACCCAGGGCACCCGGAAAAGGATCACCCGCTCGGGCTCGATGATCCTCTCCAGGACCTTCGTTTTCCGATAGACGGGGTGCTTGTCATACACGATTTGAATGGACTCGGCGACCTCCTCGACCGCTTGGTGGAACTCGGGCTGTGCAGGATCTTTCGCCCTTACCGATTCCATCACTTTTCTTACGAATTCGCTCATACTCGTCTCCCTATTCGGAGGTCAGGCCCCGGGTCGCCCGCAGTGGCTGGGGTTAAGGTACCTTCAAAAAAAAAAGGGGGGGAGATTCCACGGGCCCGGCGGTGCC
>JBDRDQ010000356.1:0-4330 GCA_043820695.1 Gemmatimonadota bacterium
CGACCCTCTGTAGGCTAGTCTTACCACATCCTCAGCGAGCTTTCCCCGGAAGTTATGACTCAAAAGGTGGGCAAGGGCCTCAACGTCAGCATCGCTGTCCATGGCATGATCCCACCAGAACGTGCCCTGGACGACCGGATAGGTATGGAGTGTTCGGTAGAAAGCCTCGATGATGTTGGCCTGCACCTCTTGCCCGTCGTCGAGTCCGTTGTCGTTCAGGTCGAGGAAGACCTTCGCGGCATAGGTATCGATGGATGGGTCGGCCGGCGCCCTGATGTCGTCCACGAACCCGAACTCGGTGAATAGGATGGGCCGGCCTGGGTTCGCCTGCTGGAGCGGTTGGAGGAGACCGGTGAACACCGGCTCCCAGGCTTCTTGAAGCTCTGCCACGGACATGATCGAGCCTGGAAGGTCCTCGACGAGTTCGAACCAGGCGCTCAGGCCTATTACGTCGAACCCACCATCTTCCCAGAGGAGAGGGTGCGTAGCTCCGTACACATCGGGTTCGAGAAGCACCCAGACGAGCTGGTCGTAGGTCACCAACCCGGTGAAGACCTTTCGGACCTCGGTGACCATGGTCCGGATCTCATCCCCGAACTCGGTGACCCATTGGCCCTCGATCCGGGTCCGGAAGAGATGGTCCGTTTCCGTTCCCAGTGAGAAGAGGGACGCGCCCTCTTCCTCCGCGATCCGGGCAAAATGGACCGCCTGGTCGGTGTACGAACTCCAGAACTGGGCCACGAAGTTCGCATGGTCGAGATGCCCCGGGCGCCAGGGCCATTCCTCCGCCCCGAACCCGTCCGGGGACCAGGGAAGGCCGAGCATCCAGCGCTCAGGGATCCCGGACCCGGACTCGGGCTCCGTTTCGAACGCCAGCGTCACATAGACTTCGATGCCCCTGGACACGAACTCACGAATGACCGCTCGGAGCACCTCGTCCGTGAAGGTCCGGATCACGTCCCCATCGTAGACCCGGAACACGGTGGGATCCGTGCTCTCCCCGTGGTGCAGGGCGACGGAGATGCCGACCCAGTTGACGTCCAGGGACTCGACGAACTCGAGGTACTCCTCATGTGGAACACCCGAGTGAAGCTGGTTGCCCAGCCAGTTCCCTCCCAAATGGAGGGCCCGCATGGCCTGAGAGGGGGCAGGAAAGCCTGGGCTGACGACGTGAATGATCGTGTTGCAGGAGGCGGAAGGCACTGCGGCGAGGACGATGGCCCACCCCGGCGAAAGTCCCGTCACGTACCCCGATGCATCGATGGTGACCGTACCAGGGTGACTGGAGGTCCAGTTGATGGACCCCAAGGGCGCAGGATAGCCATTGGCGTCCTCTGCGATGACCTCCAGGGCCAGGGACCCGTCGGCCATGCTCACTGTCACCACCGGATCCAGGGGACGGATGGACACGACGACTTGTTGAACCGTCACACCCACAGCAGCCGAAACCGTACCGGCGGAGGCGGTGACGGTTGCGAATCCGTTTGCCGCCGCTTCCACGACACCTACCGAAGAAACGGACGCCACCTGGGAGTCCGAGGACGACCAGGCCACCGTTGGAGTGGCCATGGGGGCACCGTACTGGTCCGTGACCGTAGCGGAAACGGAAACGGTCTCACCGAGGGAGGCGAACTCCAGGCTGGATGCCGAGAGGGTGATGGCCGCAGGAACCGGCGGGTCGGGATCCTGGGGAGTAGACGGGGAATCGGTTCCCCCGCAACCCGGCGGAACCAGGAGGAGACCTGCTACTACTCCCCATTGGGCTACCCTGGTCACCGATGGCAGACTGCCGATGGTTCTGCTCATGTCGGTCCCTCTCCTGCGGCCGGCAGGTCTGTGCGCCTCCGGCCCTTCAGCTACTCCTGATCGCCTCCACCACCCGTTGGGGCGTCATCGGAAGGCGGAAGACCCGGGCGCCCGTGGCGTCGAAAATCGCGTTGGCCACGACCGCCCCCATGTTGATAATGGCCGGCTCGCCCCCGCCCTTCGGCGGCAACTCGTCATTCGATACGAACACCGTCTCGATCGCCGGCATCTGGCTGAACCGGGCCAGCTCGTACGTGCCGAAGTTCCGGTCCAGGATCTTCCCTCCCTCGAACCGGATCTCTTCGCTGAACACGTAGCCCAGGCCCATGGCGATGCACCCTTCCATCTGCATCCGGGCTCCGTCGGGGTTCACCACCACCCCCATGTCTTGAGCGCAAACCACCCGATCGACCGTCACCTCGCCGGTGTCGGGGTTCACGGTCACCTCCGCAACGAGGGCCACGTAGGTCTCGGCATCGATCCCGCAGGCCACACCCCGACCACGGCCGGTGAAAGTGCCGGTTCCGGTTCCGGTGGCGGTGGCGGTTCCGGTGGCGGCCGACGACGGCCTCGGCTCCCAGCCCGCCGCGGCTTTGATGGTCCTCAGGACCCCCAGCATGCGAGAGTCCGTGGTGTTCATAAGACGGAACTCCAGCGGATCCATACCGGCAGCAGCGGCCATGATGTCCATCTGCTGCTCAGCCGCGAAGCGATTGCTGTTCGCCGCAGGGGCGCGCCACGCTCCCACCGCGAAGGGGTGCATGCCGGCGGGAGCCCTCCCCCATTCGCCGTACACCCTCACACTTTTATTGGGTACGTCGTAGAAGACGTCGGAGCCTCGGGCCCCTGCCCCGTAAACCTGATAGTCCCAGAGCGTAAGCTTCCCGTTCGGGTCCATGCCTGACGAGACTTTGATGGCGGCCGCCGGCCGGAAGGTGTCGTAGAAGAACTCCTCGGCCCGAGTCCACGCCACCTGGACGGGTTGGCCCGTGATCTGCGCCAGGCGGGCTGCTTCATCCGCTTGGCCTCCGCCCGACTTCCCGCCGAACCCTCCTCCCACATAGGGGGTCACCACGCGAACGTCCCCGGCCTCGAGTCCGATGGCACGAGCGATGCTCCCCTGGTCTCCGAATGGCGTCTGCGTCGACGTCCAGACCGTCGCCTTTCCGTCCCTGATCTCCGCCACCGCCGTGTGGGGCTCGATGGGCGCGTGCGCGACATAGCTGTTGTAGTAGGTGGCCTCGAAGGTCTGCGCAGAAGTGCGACGGCCGGCTTCCAGATCCCCTCCCTGGTCGGGGGTATTCGGTTGGGGTGCGGAGTCGATGAGGTGCTGGAAGATGCTCTCGGTGTCCACCGTAGGAGGCGGCTCGTTGAACTCGGCGACGATGGCCCCCAGGGCCCGCTCTGCCATTTCCGGGTCGGCGCACAACACGGCCACCAGCCCGTCATCATTCACCACCGTCACCCCTGGCATGGCCTCCGCTCCGGATGTATCGATCCGGCTCAGGGTCGCACCATGGGCCGGAGGGCGGAGGATGCGGGCATAGAGCATGCCCGGAAGTCGGATGTCCCCGGCATACTTGGCGGCGCCGGTCACCTTCTCCACGCCGTCCATCCGCAGGGGGGATTCCCCCATCACGGTGAAGTCCCGAACGGCTCGGAGCACGGCCTCGTCGCCCACGCTGTGGGTGATCGCCTGCCCCCGGGCCAGCTCCCCGTAGGAGACGCTGCGCCCGCGGTCCCCCGTCACGAATACCACACCGTCTTCTACCGAGAGAGACGCCCGAGGCACGCCCAGGCGCTCGGCAGCGAGGTCGGTCAGGACCAGGCGGGCCCTGGCTGCGGCAGCACGGACTGCGGGACCGAAGAACCGCGTGGTCATGGACCCGAAGGTGCCCATGTCCCAGGGGCAGATATCCGTGTCGCCCATGATGATGTGCATGGAGTCCAGAGCTACGCCGAGATCTTCAGCCGCCATTTGGCAAAGGGAGGTCATGACTCCCTGTCCCAACTCGACTTTGCCGGAGTAGAGCGTTACCTGCCCGTTCTCTGCAATATGGAGGTAGGCATTGATGTCCTCGGGATATCCGCGCCCCTGGAAGGCAGGTTCGGCACTGGAGTTGAAGAGGGTCAGCGGACCCATGTTCACTGTGACCAGGATGCCGCCGCCCAGGAGCTTGACGAAGTGCCGGCGGTCCATGCTCGTGACGTCACTCATGGTCTGCCTCCATTCGCCCCGGCATAGGCTTCAATGGCCTCGATGATCCTTTTATAGGCGGAACAACGGCACAGGTTGCCCTCCATGCCCTGGACGATTTCGTCGTGGGTAGGGTTGGGATTCTCCTGAAGCAGGCCGTGGGCATTCATGATCATCCCCGGCGTGCAGTATCCGCACTGGTACGCGCCCCGTTCGAAGAACTCCCGCTGCAATGGGTGAAGCTCACCGTCTGCCGCAAGGCCCTCGATGGTGGTCACTTCCTTCCCCTGGACGAAGTCGAGATCGGCCAGGCACGCCCTCACCGCC
>JBDRDQ010000357.1:0-5279 GCA_043820695.1 Gemmatimonadota bacterium
GACCAGGGCCGTTCGTTCGGGAATGCTGGAGATGTAGACGAATTCCTCAGAGGTATGGTACCCCTTGCAGATGGGACCCAATCCATCCACGGTCGGCACCCCGGCGCAGCCGAAGAAGTTCGAGTCCGAAGTCCCCAGACGGTGTTCCTGGTCCATGGGATGGCCCAGCTCGGCGCCCACCTTCCTGATGAGGCCCGCCAGCTTCTCGGTCCCCTCCGTCCACGGCCAGGCATCCCGCTCATTCATGATGGTGAGTTCCGATCGGCACCCAGGGAGATCCTCCCGGGCCACCACCTCTTCGATTCTCTCCACCAGTGCGGCCCTGACAGCCCGGTCTTCCCACCGGACGTCGATCAGGGCATGGGCCCTGGCTGGAATCGTGGCCGGTCCAAGCCCTCCATCGATCTTCCCAACGTTCACGCGGACGCCGGGAAGGCTGCCGTTCAAACCCTCCAGGGCGATGGTCTTGTGGGCCAACTCCAGCACGGCGCTGGCCTTTCTAAGGTCCACCGCTCCCACGTGCTGGTCCTGGCCGCGACAGTCCACCCTGGCCCCGATCTTCCCGTTCCGGGACACGACGATCTCCCGGTTCACCCCTGCACCCTCCACCACCAGACAGGCCAGGGCTTTCTTCCGCTCCTCCTCGTAGACGGGCCTCGAGGTCACCGCCCCGATCTCCTCGTCTCCTCCCAGGATAACGGTCAGGGGAACCCGGTCCAGGACACCCGCGTCCGCCAGAGCCAGGACCGAATAGACGATCGTGGCGAGACCTGCCTTCATGTCGCCGCATCCGGGGCCGTGCAGCTTGTTCCCCTCTACATAGCAGTTCTGGAAGGGGTGGTCGGGTGGGAAGACCGTATCCATGTGGCCGAGGAGGTAGATGGAGTTCCCCTCCCGGACCGTGCTGAGGAGGTGGAGGTTCCCCACCTCCTTCTGTTCCATGATCCGATGGACGGGGAAAAGACCGCCGATCTTCTCCAGGATCATGTCGGCGACCTTGTCCGTCCCTGCCTTGTTGTGCGAGTAGCTGTTCTGGTGGCTCAGGTCGATGACGAACTGGAGCTGCTCCACCGCGTGGTTCTGGACGAAGGCGACGATCTTTTGTTTTGTATTATTGTCGAGCACGATGATCCCCATTGGGTTCCGGGAGGGTGGGGTTCAGGGGCTTTCGTCAGGAGGGTGGGAGGTCGCCCTTTCTTCCTCCCTGTCAAAATGGACGTCCACCTGCGGGAAGGCGATGGTGATCCCCGCTTCTTTGAAATGTCTCCAGATAGCCCTGTTGAGGTCCGAGCGTGTCACACGGGCGATCCATGGATCTGTGGCCCAGACGGAGACCTCGAAAACGACGGAGGAATCGCCGAATTCCAGGAGAAGGATCACCGGTTCCCGGTCCTCGATCCGATTCGGGACGGCCTCCCCGGCTTTGCGGAGGACGTCGGTGACCAGATCCAAATCGGATCCGTATGCCACTCCGACCTTTGCGCGGACCCGAAAGATGGAATCGCCCAGGGTGTAGTTGGTGACAGTGGACTGGACGAGGAGAGAGTTGGGAATGATGATCTCCTCCTCGTCGCGGGTGCGGGCGACAGTTGCTCGAGCTCCCATCCTCACCACCCGTACGATCTTCCCATCCACCTCCAACACATCGGACTCCGTTATAGAGCGTTCGACAAGCAAAATGAGCCCTGACACGAAGTTCTGGAGGATGTTCTGCATGGCGAAGCCGAAGGCCACGGCCACGACGGCCCCGGCAGCGAACACGGTGCCAAGGTTGATCCCAATGGTCTGCGTTGCGACCCCGAGGCCCACCAGAATGATCGCGTAGTGGAGTAGTCTCTTGCTGGTCGCGATGGTCCCTTCCTCAACCACCCCTCTGGACCGGAGCCAACGCTCCGTAACACGCTGAATGAGTTGGGAGATCCAGGCCGCGATGAGAAGAATGAGAATGAAGGTGACGATGGTAACGGCCTTCACCTCTGTGCCCGCCAGGGTAAACAACGTGGTATCGGCCAGGCTACGGAGTCTATCGAGAAAGTCAGACCAACTCATCACACCTCCCGGTGATCACACGGCATAACATTCGGGAATCCGAGCCGGCCCAAGCTAAAGCCAACCCTTCCTCCTGAAGAAGAGGACAAGTCCCAACCCCAGGGCAGCCATGAGCCCGAGAAGTGTCGGATAGGCCCATGGAATCCCCAGCTCAGGCATGTTCTCGAAATTCATGCCGTATACCCCGGCCAGGAAGGTAAGTGGGATGAAGATGCTGGCCATGATGGTGAGGACCTTCATGATCTCATTCATTCGGTTGCTCACCGATGACAGATAGAGGTCCATGAGCCCTGAGACCACCTCCCGAAGCGTCTCTGAAGTGTCGATGACCTGGACGGTGTGGTCGTATACGTCCCGAAGGAAGATCTCGGTTTCGTCGGAGATCAGCTTAGACTCGGTGCGGATAAGGCTGTTCGTCAATTCCCGCAGGGGCCATACCGCCCGCCTGACCACCAACATCTCTTGCCGAAGCTGATGAATCCGGTGCATGGTCTCTGTCGTTGGGCTATCCAGGACTTCCAGCTCCAACTCCTCCACCTTGTCACCGACACGCTCCAGGATCTGGAAGTAATGATCCACGATGGCGTCGATGAGGGCATACGCCAGGTAGTCCGCCCCTCTCCCCCGAATCCGGGCCGGTGGAGTCCGAATCCGGTCCCTGACCGCGTCCCATACGTCCCCTGCCGCCTCTTGGAAGGAAAGAACGTACCCTTCTCCCAGAACAATGCTGACCTGCTCGCCCTTTACCCTCCAACCGTCGGCATCCAAGGTGAGCATACGCAGGACCACGAAGATGTAGTTCTCGTACTCCTCATGCTTCGGCCTTTGTCCCGTGCTGACCAGGTCTTCCATCGTCAGGAGGTGGAGGTCGAAGGCCGCACCAATGTTTTTGATGAGTTCCAGGTCATTCAAGCCGTCGATGTTGATCCACGTGACTCCAGAATGCCGAGCCATCTCCCGGAAGTCAGGATCAGTAAGTATCCCCTCCTCCAAGGACTCCTGGTCATATTCAACGAGGGAGATAAGGACCGGCTCCGCCCGTTCCGGCCCGGAGTAAACCAGCGTTCCCGGAGCCGATCCCACCTTCTTATGGGAGGTCCGGATGAGTCTCCGGATCGGGGAGGCGAGGAGATGGCTGGCGAACTTCAAGCTGTTGGGGGTGTTCATCGCAGGCTCCCGGTCGGCTTGGCAGGGGTTGGATCCGAGAAGGGGTCAACCCCTGAAGCTCGGCCGTGGGCCGGACCTTGGCAATGCGTGGTGACTACCAGCGGTTGAAAGGCCCGGCCATTTCGAGCACGACCCGAAATCCGCCGACGCTCTTGGGCAGGTTCTTTCGAGCCTCCTCGTCCCTGACATAAACCTTGAGGCAGGGCTTGCCTCCACTCTCCCCGATGGCCGTGCCCGTCACCCCAGGCTGGCCCATGACGCGTTTGGTAAGCTCACGATGAGCCGCTTCCAGCTTTTGATCCATGATCACCCTCCGTCCACCGTGACACCGAACCGATCCAGAACCAGATCGATGGGGTTGGCGATGGTGTTGGTTGCGCTCCCGGCGAAGAGGAGGCCGACGGGACGGCGGTCCGCCATCAATAACCCTTTGGTGACGATCAGCGAACCCGAGTCGCCCCCGGTGCTGAAGCCGTCGCCGGTAATCATGATCTGGCCTTCGAAGCGGGCCGAGCCTGTGCGGTAGTTGACGTCGATGGTGGCATTGATCCCCGTGACCCGGCCCACCGTGTGACCCGTGGTACGGCCGTACTTCTGGACCTTCATCCCCAAAGTGGCCTCGAAGGTCTCGGACCTGGGGTTTCCGTAGCCGTCCTCAGGCGTCTCGGTTCCCAAATCGTCGGCGGTCGTCAAAGCCACCGCAGCGTCCATTTTGTTCAACGGGCAAGTGATACCCCCGCAAAACTGAATGGGTTCGAAGTCAAAAAGGGTTCCCAGGGCGTCGTCGGGATTCCTACCCCCGTCCGCCACACCGGGTTGGAGGAAGTTGTCCCCTTCCCTACCCCCGTTGGAGGCGGCGAAGACGTGGTTGTTGCTGAGAGCAAAGATCCGATTCCCGTCAGTGACCCGGGCGCCGATGGTGCCGGCCGTGATATCGGGGTGACCGGCGCTGACGCCGATCGGGACGGGCCTTGGGAAGCCCGCCTTTGGATCGACCCGCGCCTCCCCTTCATCGAGGGCTGTGCCGGGAGGCGGATCGGAGAAGCTCACGAAGGGATCGGTTATTTCCACCTTCACCGGGACCCCCGCCACGGTCTGGGGGAGCGCGGCCGCGCCCAGTGCGGTGATATACACCTTCACCACCGCTTGTCCCGAGCTATTGAGGCCCACCGCCGTTCCCACCACACCAGGGCGGGAAAGCCAGTCTTCGGTGACCTGGGCTTGGGCGGCGAGGGCCGCGTCCAGGGACAGCTGGGACGGGCCTCGATCCAACGCCGGTACCCCAGAGGAAAAGAGGTCCGCCACCAGCGCTGCCAGAAGGGCGAGTCGTGATCCGAACCGTCGCTTCTTCGCCAATTCTACCTTTTCCGAGACGGGTGGGGGGAAACGTCAGAGCAGCTCGCCATCTGAAGAATAGCGCACCTCCTATCCTTTGCGTACTGCTTTTTGGACGGTCCTGTTCCGCTCCGGGTTGCAGCGACCAGCTTTTTTCGGGCCGCGAGGTGGTTGGCCGGGCTTCGAGCGAGATGTATGATGCAGGCGATCGGGGGAAATCCAACCCCCGCCTTTCCATCCCCCGGCTTTCCCTCCTTCCCTCAAGCGGGTGGGAAGGTCTTCTGGAGGAATCGACCTATGGGACGCCCCCCTCATCTCCCGATCCCGGCTTGCTTGATCCTCGCCTTGGCCCTGACCTCCGGGTGCGGCCCGGGAACCCCTCCCGAACGCGAAGAGGCTGGAAGTGCGGTTCAATCCGTCGGTGTCGCTGGTGTCACTCACCAGGAACTGGTGGCTTTCTTCCAGGAATGGCGGGAATTTCAGCACCCCGAGGTCGTGGACGGAGTCCCCGACTACTCCGCCGACGCCATGGCCGAGCAACACCGGAGACTGGCCGATTACCGGGTCCGATTGGCGGCTTTCGACACCACCGGATGGTCCGTTGCCGACCAAATCGACGTCCACGTAATCCGTGCCGAGATGAACGGCCTCGATTTCGACCACCGGGTCCTCCGGCCCTGGGCCAGGAACCCCGCCTTCTACATGATGATCTTCACGGCCCAAAGCGA
>JBDRDQ010000358.1:0-3347 GCA_043820695.1 Gemmatimonadota bacterium
GTATCCGGGCCGGAGGGATTCCTGCATTTGAGAGCGGTATGTGCGTTGATTGCTGCAATGGACACGCCATCAAAACGACAGATCGGGGCTTTCTGCCGAAACCGCGTAAGGTATTTAAAGACAATACCTTGATGGCGAAGGGGTTGCGGTGTCTGTTGGAGAGGAGCCGGGAGCTGGCAGAAAGTACTGACCGCACCGGAACATTCTTCCCGGGCGGGCTGAAACCGGCCGTTTCAGGCCTTCGGGTCTGTGATGAGGAAAGGATCTCGGCCTGAAGCCTCATCTGGGATTGCGGGGTATGGCCAGGACGCCAATGATGCTCAGTCCGAAAAGAATATTGCTTTGGGTGTCCGATGGACCGCGGAAAAAGAGCTACAATGAAGAAGCTTCAGGTATTCACGGGGATTTTTGGGTTGGGCTGCCTGGTTTTGATGGCCCTGCTTCCCACCGTGGCGCTTTCCCAGGAAAGGGCCCTCACGTTGGAGGCCCTCTTTGCCTCGGCCGACTTCTTCGGAGAAGGCTTCGGGCCGGCTCGGTGGTTGGACGGAGGTCGCTACACTACGCTGGAACCCTCCTCCACTCTGAGGGGGGGCATCGAGATCGCGGCCTATCAAGCTGCCTCCGGCGCAAGGGAGATCCTTGTGGCGGCCCAGGAGTTGGTTCCGGAGGGCGCCTCCGTTCCGTTGGCGGTGGAGGATTACGAGTGGTCTGAGGACGGATCCAAGCTCCTGATATTCTCCAACACCCGGCGGGTTTGGCGTACGAACACCCGAGGCGACTACTGGGTGCTGGATAGGGTACAGGGAACTCTCACCCAGATGGGTGGGGACTTCCCGGAGGCCACCCTGATGTTCGCCAAATTTTCCCCTGACGGCTCTCGGGTGGCCTTCGTCCAGGCCAACAACATCTATGTCCAGCGTCTTTCGGACGGAACCATCACACCCGTCACCACCGACGGCTCCCGCACCACCATCAACGGGACCTTCGATTGGGTGTACGAGGAAGAGTTCAGCCTGCAGGACGGGTTTCGGTGGAGCCCGGACGGAACGAAAATCGCCTACTGGCAGCTTGACGCCACCGGGATTAGGGACTTTTTACTCATCAACAACACCGATTCCCTCTATTCCTTCTCCGTTCCAATCCAGTATCCCAAGGCGGGGACCACCAACTCCTCCGCGCGTGTGGGTGTCGTGCCGGCAACCGGCGGCCAAACCGTCTGGATGGATCTGGAGGGAGATCCCCGGAACAACTACCCGGCCCGCGTGGAATGGGCTGCGTCCTCGGAAGAGATCGTAATCCAGTACCTGAACCGTCTTCAGAACCGGCTTCAGGTCATTCTGGGGGCTGCATCCGACGGCGAAACCCGGATCGTCATCGCCGAAACCGATGGGGGGTGGGTGGACGTGGTGGACGACCTCGTCTGGCTGGACGGGGGGCAAAGCTTCACTTGGGTTAGCGAGACCGACGGATGGCGGCGGGTCTACCGGGTGAGCCGGGCCGATGGGGAGTCGGTAGCCCTGACTCCTCCTTCCCAGGATGTTCTGTCGGTGGCGATAGTGGATGAGGAGGGGGGGTGGGTCTACTACCTCGCCTCCCCGGACGATCCGAAGGCGGGATACCTCTTCAGGGTTCCTCTGGATGGTCGGCCGGGTGAATTTGAGCGCCTTACACCCATGGATGCGGTGGGGTCCCACGATTATCAGGTGGCTCCGGGGGCTCGTTGGGCCATTCACTCGGTCTCCCGGTTCGATGATCCCGAGACGATCAGCATGGTGGCCCTCCCCAACCATCGGGCCCTCAGGACCCTGGTTTCAAATGGTCTGTTGCGCACCCGGGTCAGGGACGCGTGGCAGGGGCCCGTAGAGTTCTTCCGTGTGGATATCGGAGAGGGCGTCGAGCTGGACGGTTGGATGATGAGGCCGGCCGATTTCGATCCGGACCTACGTTATCCCGTGTTGGTTTTCGTGTACGGGGAACCAGCGGGTCAGACCGTCCGGAACGCTTGGGGCGGGGGAAGGACCCTCTGGCACCAGTTTCTTACCCAGCAGGGATATATCGTGCTGAGCATGGATCCGAGAGGGACTCCGGCCCCCAGAGGGCGGGATTGGCGGAAGGTCGTCTATGGCGAGATCGGGACCCATGCTTCCCACGATGTGGCCATGGGGATGAGGTCACTCCTGAACGCGCGGCCCTACCTGGACCCCGAGCGGGTGGCGATCTGGGGATGGAGCGGAGGGGGCTCCCAGACGCTGAACAGTATGTTTCGGTATCCGGAGATCTTCGGCACGGGTATGTCCGTGGCTCCGGTCCCCGACCAGCGGTTCTACGACACCGTGTACCAGGAACGCTACATGGGCCTTCCGCAGGACAACGCCGAAGGATATCGGAAGGGATCTCCCATTACGTACGCACACCAGTTGGAGGGGAACCTGCTTCTGGTTCATGGAACCGGTGATGACAATGTCCACTACCAGGGAACCGAGGCTCTCATCAACCGGTTGATCGAGGCGGGCAAACCCTTCGACATGATGGACTATCCCAACCGGACCCACGGGATCTCCGAGGGTGCGGGAACCACGCTGCACGTTTATTCCCTTTTGACCCGTTACCTCATGGACCACGTTCCGGCCGGAGGCCGATGATGAAATTCCCAGTCGCGTTCCTGAGCATGAGCCTGTCCATGGGGGTGTTGGCCTGCGGGGCGGCGGACGGATCTCCCCTGGCCGGTCAGGTGGCGGTGGACCCGGACTCCTTTGTCGCCGGTGACTCCATCCAGATTCTGGAGGATCTCCGGATCCTATCCCATGACTCTCTGGAAGGCCGGCAGACCGGGACCCATGGTGCCCTAATGGCGCAGGAGTATATCCGGGAGGGATTCGAAGCCGCTGGCCTGACCGTTCCCCCCACCGGGTCCATTCAACCCTTCGAGTTCCGGGGTCGCCGCGACACGACTCAGGTGACGCAGGGCGCGAACGTGGTCGGGATGGTGCCGGGCCGGAGCCCGGAGCTGGGAGCCATTGTCCTTACGGCCCACTTCGACCACCTGGGCATCAGAGCTCCCCGACCAGGCACCCCCTCCGAAGCCGAGGGTGACTCCATCTTCAATGGGGCTGATGATAACGCTTCGGGGACCGTGGCGGTGATGTCCATGGCGCGGTATTTCGTCCATCATCCACCCCGCCACACGATCGTCTTCGCTGCCGTGGATGCCGAGGAAATGGGTCTGCGGGGGTCCCAGGCCTTCGTCGATGCCGGCTGGCCGGAAGTGATGGTCTTGAATGTCAACCTGGATATGTTGGCCCGGAGTGATTCCCTTCTTTTTGCGGCTGGCCCTTTCCACTATCCCC
>JBDRDQ010000359.1:0-2666 GCA_043820695.1 Gemmatimonadota bacterium
AGCAAACGCACGATTCCAATCCGGCCCGCCAGCGACTCCGATACCTTATGCATGAGGTGGAATTGCTGCGAGCCGGTCAACCAAAATCGTCCCGGCTCCCGGTTCTGGTCCACCGCCAGTTTGATGTACGGTAGAAGCCCGGGAGCGTATTGGATTTCTTCGATGATGACTGGCCCCGGAAATCGCTGCATGAACAAGGCCGGATCGGCCCGAGCGAGTTCGAGCACGCGGGGGTCGTCCAGACTGATGTAGGTTCGCTCGCTCTCCCGGAGCCGCTTGAGGAAGGTGGTCTTTCCAACCTGTCGAGCGCCTGTCACCAACATCACGGGGAACTGTGAAGCAGCTGCCAGGAAGGGCTTTTCCAGGGTGCGGGTTACGTACATAGGAATGTCTTTCGTCTATAAAGCGATTACTCTGCATTTTAGACGATGGGCCTGATGTTGTCAACGAAAAGAGGTGGGTACTAGGCAGTACGATTGCCGTTTGGACGAAGCGAGAGTTCGGGCCCGCAGAGGAGTCGGGTGGGAGACCCTACTCTCATCGCTGAAGAGAGCGGTTCGCAGCTTCTACCTCAGTTCCTCCACCAGCCTGTTCAGAACAGGGAAGGCCCCGAGGATCTCCTCCCGGACCACTCGGACAGGAGGCGGGGCCCGGAAGATCCGGTTTCGGTATGCCGCAAGGAGAAGGAGCTGTTCACGTTCTTCTTCGGTGAGCGTGATCCCGAGAGCTTCCGTTGCGGTCACCCGGGACCTCCGGCACGAGAAGCGCCGGTCCTCCCAGCCTCGATGGAGCCCTGGTGCCACACACTCCATCCCCTCCCCGCTCAGCAGGTCCACAATGTCGGTGAAGGGGAGGGATCTGGGCACGGTGATGGCGTCGCGGTGGGGGTCCACTTCGGGGGTGGGAGTGTCCAACTGGATCCCGATGGTGGCCGGAAACCGGTTTTTCACCGGTTGGAGGCGATGAGTGACCAGGATCTCGGCGGTCCGGAGTCCAAGGTCCAGGGCCTGGCACAGGGCGACGAAATCCTCGGACGCGGCCTCTTGGGCCTTCACTGCCCCCTGCCAGAGCCGGCTGGCTTCTTCCTCGGCCTCCAGTTGGATGATGTCGGGCAGATTGCTCATGATCCCTCCGGATTTCCGAGGCTGGCCGCTCCGTACTGGAGAATGCCCTCTCGGGTGGTGACGGGGACGTGGCACTGGCGGCACCGGGTCCGCTCCGGGTGGGTCGTGACGATCTCCGCCCGTGCTCCCGACCCCACATGGCAGGCTGCGCAGTTCTCCCGCATGAGGACTTTGTGGGGGATGGTGGGTGGAGCGCCGTCGTAAAGCCGGCTTCCTTGCCGCAGATCCTGTTGAAGCCCGGTGAAGTTGCTCCGAACAAAGAGACCATCTTCCAGGATGAAGACATGGCACTGCCGACAACGGATCGTCGCGTCTGCCTCTCCCGTGTCATCATGGGGGGAGGCCGGGGCGAAGCCGACGCCCTTCACCGCGATCCCTTCGGTGTCGTGGCAGCTGCTGCAGCCCGCGCCGAAGTCGGAATGCGGAATGACCGGGGGGGCTCCATCGTACAGCCTCCGGGCGGCCCTCACCTCTCCGCTGGATTTCAAGGCGCCATCGGAGTCGGGTACGGGGACCCAGTCTCCCTGTCCGCAGGAAGTAAGCGCGAGGATCAGCGCCATTGGATGGGCCCACGGCCGCGGCCGGATCTTCCAGGATCCACGGCGCAACTCTGTCGCCTCCGGCAACCACCTCTCCCGCTTCATCAGGCCTTCTCCACCCGGACCGCGCATTTCTTGTAGTCCGGTTGTTTGCTGATGTTGCACATGGCGTCCACGGTCAGGAGATTGGCCAGCCGGGCCTCATCAAAGAAGGGAATGAATAGGGAACCCCTCGGTGGTTGGCCCCTCCCATCCACCTTCGCCTTCAACTCCAGTGTGCCCCGTCGGCTCACGACCCGCACGAGGTCTCCAGAGTTTACGCTCAGTTCGGTCGCGTCCGCCCGGTTGATCTCAACGTAGTTTTCCGGCGCCGCCTGATGAAGCTGCTTCACCCGCCGGGTCATGGACCCGGTATGCCAATGCTCGAGGATACGGCCCGTACAGAGCCAAAAGGGATACTCGCCGTCCGGGGACTCAGCGGCGGGATGGTGGGGGCGAAGCCAGAATGCGGCTCTCTCCCCGTAGGCGTGGGCTTTGTAGAACTCCACGCCCCGGCTCTTGGTGACATAGGGATCGAAGCCGGCAGCGTAGCGGTACCGGGTTTCCTTGCCATCCACCACCGGCCAGAGCATTCCTCGGGTTTCCCGGAGTTGCTGGTAGGAGGCCAGGTCCTTCCCCTGTCCAAGCCCGAACTGGCGGTATTCCTCGAACATGGGCTCGTGCCAGTCGTCATCGGGCCAGGGGAAAAGGTGCCCCATCCCCATGCGCTTCGCCACCTGGATCACCTGCCACGCGTCCTCCATGGCTTCCCCGGGTGGATCCACGGCCTTGTTCCATTGTTGGGTCCGCCGCTCCGAGTTACCAAACATCCCCTCACGCTCCACCCATCCCGCCGAGGGTAGGATCAGGTCCGCCACTTCGGTGGTGGGCGTGGGGTAAATGTCGCTGACGATGAGGAAGCGGCCGTCGTGCGGCTCCCGCTGGATTCGGTTGAGGTTGGGGA
>JBDRDQ010000360.1:0-13709 GCA_043820695.1 Gemmatimonadota bacterium
GCTTCAATCCTCCGAACGCCGGCAGCAACACCTGTCTCCGTCACGATTCTGAAAAGGCCGATCTCCCCCGTGTGCCTGCAGTGGGTGCCCCCGCAAAGCTCCAAACTGACTCCTGGTACCTCAACCATCCTCACTTCGTCCCCGTACTTTTCTCCGAAGAGCGCCATGGCGCCCCTTTTGATGGCATCCGGATAGGGGAGCTGCTGCACCAGGACGTCGTGGTCGCCCCAAATGCCCCTGTTGACGATCCTCTCGACTTCGGCCTTCTCTCCCTCTGTCATGGGTGCCGTGTGGGCGAAGTCGAAACGGAGCCGATCCGGCGCCACCAGGGAGCCCCGTTGAACCACGTGCTCCCCCAGAACCTCCCGAAGGGCTGCGTGAAGAAGGTGGGTACCCGTATGGTTGCGTTCCGTATCGTGCCGAGCGTCGCTGGCCACCTGCGCATGAACGAATAAGGGAACGATCTGGTCGGAAGGCAGTGTTCCACCGGTAACGGGCCCGAACACGGCTACCCTGTCATGGACCCTCCGAACCTCCTGAACGTCCAAGACCCATCCGTCCCCGCTGACCCTGCCGCCATCCGACACCTGTCCGCCAGCCTCCAGGTAGAAGGGATTGTTCTTCAGCTGGACACCAAACCAGTCCCCGTCCGGCCTAAGAGCCAGAACCTCGGTTTCGATCTCCCGGGTTGAGTATCCCTGAAATTCCTGATCACCCTGGGAGAGAACGGTCCAACCCTCGAGGCTCTCCTCCGCAGCCACCGACCGGCCCGACTGGGCACGATCCAGGCGACTCCTTTCCCGCTGGGCCTCCATTGAAGCCTGAAAGGCATCCACATCCACCGCGAATCCCCGTTCCTCCGCCATGAGCTGGGTCAGGTCCAGAGGGAAGCCGAAGGTGTCGTAGAGGCGGAAAACTTCCGACCCGGGGATCACGAGATCGTGCCCGACGCCTAGCTGAGGGACCGAATCCGGCTCCGCAGGCCAGTGCGTCAACTCCTCGAAACGGGCCATGCCGCCTTCGATGGTGGTCAGGAACCGCTCCTCCTCCGCCCGGGTGGTCTTCAACAGGTGCTCTCGGCGGGTCCGAAGCTCCGGAAAAGCCTCCGCCATTCCCTCAACCACGGACTCCACCACATACACCAGGGTCGGATCCCTTCGGCCCAGGATCCATGCGTGGCGACCCGCCCTGCGAAGGATCCTCCGAAGGACATACCCTCTCCCCTCATTGGAGGGGAACACGCCATCCGCCAGAAGGAACGCCACCGCACGGGCGTGGTCCGCCAGAACCCTGAAGCTGGTGCCCTCTTCCGACTCGGCCTCATAGGGTCGCCCCACCACTTCCCCAACTCGATCCAGTAGGGGCATGAAGAGATCGGTGTGGTAGTTGGAGGACACACCCTGGAGGACCGAGGCGATCCGCTCGAGGCCCGCTCCCGTATCGATGGAGGGAGCCGGAAGAGGGTGGAGTGTTCCTGCCTCGTCCCGGTCGAACTGCATAAAAACCAGGTTCCAAAGCTCCAGGAAGACTCCCTGTTCCCCAAGCTCATCGAAGGTCTCCACTGAAAGGGGGCCTGCCCGGTCCTCCGGGGCCCGAGTGTCGTAGTGAAGCTCGGAACAGGGTCCGCAAGGCCCCGTGTCGGCCATCTGCCAGAAATTGTCCTTGTCCCCAAATCTGAATATCCGAGCAGAGGGCAGGCCTACGACCTCCTCCCAGAGCCTCGCCGCTTCGTCATCGGTGTGATGTACCGTGGCGTACAACCGGTCGGGCTCGATGCCGAGTTCCACAGTGAGGAAGGTCCAGGCGAAGTCGATGGCGTCTCGCTTGAAATAATCGCCAAAAGAGAAGTTCCCCAGCATCTCGAAGAAAGTATGATGCCGCGCGGTCCGGCCCACCTCCTCCAAATCGTTGTGCTTTCCCCCGGCCCGAACGCATTTCTGTGAGGTGACGGCTCGGACGTAGTCCCGCTCCTCTGAGCCGAGGAAGACCTTCTTGAATTGAACCATGCCCGCGTTTGTGAACAGGAGCGTTGGATCCTCTTCAGGAACCAGGGAGGAGCTTCGGACCACCTGGTGGTCCCGCTCCGAAAAGAAGTCCACAAACCGTTGCCGGATTTCGTATGCTTTCATGCCACCGTCGAGAGTTCAGGGCCAAAAGAAAAGGGTCTCCGCCGCAGGAGCAGCCCGAAGTATAACCTGAAATCCCGTAGCTTCTCAACCGACGCGAACCGGGTGCGGGGCCCCGGGACGTGACCCCATGTGCCGAAAGAAAAAGAGGGCCCGAAGATCTTCGGACCCCCCATGATCCACCCGGTTCCCCGGGAGCCCCCCTAAACCGGAGCCTGGCTCGAGTGGCCTGCCCGGAGGATGGGTCGCGGGCAACCTCCTACGTCTCGGCGTCCGGTTCCCCGGGGCCCGGGTCGACTTCGACGCAGTCCCGGGTTGGAATTCCAAGGGTGGAAACGAGTCTCTCCTCGATCTCCAGAGCAATGTCTCGGTTCTCCCTCAGGAACACCTTGGCGTTCTCCTTCCCCTGCCCCATCCGGAGATCCCCATAGGAGAACCAGGAGCCGGACTTGGAGACGATTTCGTGGTCCGCGCCGAGATCCACCAATAGACCCAGGTGGCTGATTCCTTCGTCATAAAGAATGTCGAACTCGGCCTGCTTGAAGGGAGGGGCGCACTTGTTCTTGACCACCTTGACCCGCGTCCGGTTGCCAACCACCTCCTGACCATCTTTGATGGCCCCGATGCGGCGGATGTCCAGGCGCACAGAGGCATAGAATTTCAGCGCCCGGCCCCCCGATGTGGTCTCGGGGTTGCCGAACATGACGCCGATCTTCTCGCGGATCTGATTGGTGAAGATGACGGAGGTATTCGAGCGGGCGACGGCTCCGGTGAGCTTCCTGAGGGCCTGGCTCATGAGGCGCGCCTGGAGGCCGACATGGGAATCCCCCATCTCGCCCTCGATCTCCGCCCGGGGAACCAAAGCTGCCACAGAGTCGATGACTACCACGTCCACGGCATTGCTGCGGATGAGGACCTCTGCGATCTCCAGGGCCTGCTCCCCGTTGTCGGGTTGAGAAACCAGTAGATTATCGACGTCGACACCCAGTTTCCGGGCATATTGGATATCGACGGCATGCTCGGCGTCTATAAAGGCAGCGATCCCACCCTTTTTCTGGGCGTTGCCGATGACATGGAGACAGAGGGTGGTCTTCCCGCTGGACTCAGGGCCGAAAATCTCGGTGATCCGCCCCCGGGGAATGCCTCCTACGCCGATGGCGGCGTCCAGGTTCAGGGCTCCGGTCGGGATGCTGTTGACCTTAATCTTCGCTCCGTCCAGCCCCATCCGCATGATGGACCCCTTCCCATAGGATTTCTCAATCTGGGCGAGGGCCGTCTGCAAAGCTTTTTCTTTCTGCCCATTGGTCTCCGACGTGGACATCGCCTCATCTCCTTGGGGTCCGAGCCTGCGCTTGTGGGGACTGTATCGCTATCTGCGGCTTCCGCGGTGAGACTCCTACCCATCCGGCGCCGGAGATCAAAGTACAAAAACCGAAGAGAAAGCGAAAGTCCCCTGTTTCGCCATCAATCTAGAAGGGGGCTCTGGGCCGGGACATGGCAAGTTGGGTCGAACTACACGATGGAATCTCTCAAAGCCAGAAGCTTCTCTTGCTCGACATCGCTGACCTCGGGGTACTCCAGGCCCAGGGTGGAGAGGGATTCCTCCACGATTCGCGCGACCGTTGTTTGAAGATAGGGTTTATCGTCGGCGGGAACGGCGTACCATGGGGCCCAGGGTCGCGAGGTCGCGTTCAGCGCCTCTTGGTAGGCCTCCATGTAGGCGTCCCAGTATTCTCTCTCGGATAGGTCGCCTTCGGAGAACTTCCAGTTCTTGTCGGGCCGGTCGATCCTACGCCTGAAACGGTCGGCCTGCTCGTCCTTCGAAACGTGCAGGAAGAACTTCAAGACCACGTATCCGTTCCGGGCCAGGTGGCCCTCCAAGTCGCGAATGGATTGGTACCGGCCCTCCCACAGCTTTTTGAGAGGCTCGTTTCTGGGGAGGCGCTGGCCGGCCAGGTACTCGGGGTGGACCCTGACGACCAGCACCTCTTCGTAATGGCTCCGATTGAAAACCCCAATGCGCCCCCTCTCCGGCAGCTCCGCGCCGATTCGCCAGAGAAAGTCATGGTCCAGTTCTCGCCGGGAGGGTTGTTTGAAGGATGCGACCTGACACCCCTGTGGGTTGATGCCCCGCAGCACGGCCCGGATCGTCGAGTCCTTCCCCGCCGCGTCCATCGCCTGAAAGACGAGAAGAACTCCCCAGTGGTCGTCGGCATAAAGCCTCCGTTGGAGGTCGTCCAAACGCTCCACCGACCCCTCCAGCCGTTCTTTGAGAACCGCCTTCCCCGGAGCTTCATCGGGTGGGGAAGTGGGCGCAGCGGTTACCCGAAAACTCCCGTTGAAGGGGACCAGATGCGGACTGTCCACCGCTTTAAACACGCTTGTTCCCTCCTCGATGCTAAGGGATCCTGGGCGCCCGCCTCCCCCATTCGGTGCAAAGGTATCTTGGGCGCCCGCCTCCCCCATTGTGCCCAGGAATCGTCGACCGGTGGGGATGGAGCGAGGCCGCCCTCGACGGGTCAGGAGGAGCCTTTCATTGCATCGGCAAGAACCTCCAAAGCCCTGGCGATTCCAACGTCATCCACATCCAGATGGGTCACGGCCCTGAGCCTTCTGGGGCCGAATCTCACCATGAGAACCCCTGAAGCTGCCAGGGCCTTCAGGACTCCATCCAGGGACACGTCATCATCGGTGAAGTCCAGCATGACGATGTTCGTGTCGGGGACCCCAACCTCGATCCCCGGTATCTTCCCTGCCCTCTTGGCCAACTCTCTCGCCCGAGCATGGTCCTCCGACAATCGGGCACGATGGTGGTCCAGGGCGTAGATCCCCGCCGCCGCCAGGAATCCTGACTGCCTCATCCCTCCTCCGAGGCGCCTCCGAATCCGCCAGGCACGGGCCATGAGCGCGGTAGGGCCAGCCAGGAGGGATCCTACCGGGGCCCCCAGCCCCTTGGACAGACAGACCATGACCGTATCCGCCAGGGCCCCGTAGTCGGCGGGTGTCGAACCGGTTTCGACGCACGCGTGCCAGAGGCGGGCGCCGTCCAGATGGATCGGAAGGCCAGCTTCCTGGGCCACCCTCCGGATCTCCCGAACGGTCTTCAGAGGGAGGATCTTCCCGCCGGCGCCGTTGTGGGTGTTTTCCAGTGCGATAAGGCAGGTGGGTAGGACATAGGGTGAGGAGGGGCGTATGGCCTCCCGGACGAGATCCGGTGTCAGAAGCCCGTCGGGGGTGGCAACGGGCCGAAGCTGAAGGCCGCTGAGGGCGGCGCCGGCCCCCTCCTCGTAGTTGAAGATGTGGGCCCCCGCTTCGTGGATCACTTCCGACCCTGGCTGGCCATGGACCGCCAGAGCCGTCTGATTCGCCTGGACCCCACTTGGGAAAAAAAGGGCCGATTCCTTGCCTAGAAGAGCCGAAACCTTCTCCTCCAATGCCAGCGTGGTGGGATCGTGATCCAGGACATCGTCCCCGACCTCGGCCTCGAACATGGCCTCCCGCATGCCGGCGGTTGGTCGAGTGACGGTGTCGCTCCTGAGGTCCACGATGGGGTCAGCCATGATCTCCTCGCTAGCTCTTCAGGGCCTTCTCCACCCTTCCCAGCCGCCGGGCGATGGATACCACCCAGCCGAGGATGAGGCCCCAAGCGATGAAATAGGCGATGAACATGTGTGTGTAGCCCCTGAGACTCTGGCCGGCAAGGGCATTGGGGTCGGGGAGACCCCCTTGGGCCAGGGCCCCTTCGGGGAGTAGAACGAAGAGGAAGGAAAGGACGAGAACCAACCCAATGAGATTTTTCATGATGCGGCTCCCTCCGGACGGGGCACTCCGTCCCCAGCCAGTTGGCGATGGACCAATGCCCGCTTCATACGCTCCAGACCGTACCGGAAGAGGAAGAAGGCGAAGAAGAGTACTGTGAAGGCGGCCAGCCCGGTGAAGAGCGTGGTCAACATTTCCCCCGGAAGGCTAGGACCTTCGGGCTTCATGACGACGGGTGCGGGGTGAAGGGAGCGGAAGAATTGGACAGATACGTGAATCAACGGAATGTCCAGCGCGCCCACAATCCCAACCACAGCAGCAAAGCGCTTTCCCCTTTCGGGGTTTTCCGTCGAGGACCGGACCAGAAAATAGCCCAGGTAAATGAACCAGAGCAGGAGCGTCAGGGTCAGCCGGGGCTCCCATGTCCACCAGGTACCCCAAGCCACCCTGCCCCACAAAGGACCCGTCAGGAGAACGATGGTGGTGAAGAGCATGCCTCCCTCGGCTGCGGCCACGGCGGCCATGTCCAGGCGTTCGTCCTTCAGCCAAAGGTAGACCGCGCTACAGATGGCCACGATGCCGAAGGCCATGAAGGCGACCCAGGCCGCCGGCACGTGGATGTAGAAGATGCGCTGCACCACCCCCATGGTCCGCTCTGTGGGCACCCAATAGAAGACCTGCCAGTGCACTACCAGGACCAGAGCCAGCCCAAGGACTCCCAGGACCGCTCCGGACCATCGGATTCTTGAACTCATCATTCCTCCACTACGTATCGAAAAAGCCCTGCCCCTGCTGCCATGGCCACGACCGCAAACGCACCCAGCATTCGGATATTCCCGTCCACTTCCGATACAGGAAGACCTTGAAAAAGGCGGCTGGTCGCCGTCACACCATAAATGATCAGCGGGATCAGGAGAGGGAACACCAGGATGGGGAGCAGAGTGTCCCCCATGGTGGTCCGGGCCGAAATGGCGCTGAAGAGCGTCCCGATGGCCACAAATCCCAGAATCCCCAGGAGCACTACCCCCGCCAGGGCCAGGGGGTGCCCACCGAACCGGATGCCGAAGAATAGGGCGAAAACCCCAAAAGTCAGGGCGGTCACCACCGCCAAGAGAATGAAGTTGGCGACGACCTTACCCAGGTACAGGGCGTCCCGAGGGATCGGGCTCAACAATATCCCCTGGAAAGCGCCTTCCTCTTCCTCCAGGTGAAAGGTCCGGCCCAGCCCCAGCATGCCGCCGAACACGATGGTCATCCAGATCAGGCCCGAGGCGATGGCCTGCGGCTCCACCACGGTCGGATCGATAGCGTAATTGAAGAGGACACCCACCAGAATGGTGAACCCCCCCATGGCCGCGATCCGCTCCCTGGTCCGGAGCTCCACCACGACATCCTTCCAGATCACGGCGGCCATCTGACGAAGGTACTCCATCAGCCCACCTCCTCCACCATTTCCCGGTAGAAGCGCTCGAAGGAGTCGGCGTCTACCTCCGACCGGTCCCCCAGGAACACGAACCGCCCCCGCACCTGGATCGCAACCCGGTCTGCAAGCTCGAGGCCCTGGGAGAGGTTGTGAGTGACCAGGATGATGGTCCGGTGCCCGTCTTTCAACGATGCCAGAACCTTGCGGAGGACCGCCGCCGCATGGGCGTCCAAACCGGTGTAGGGCTCGTCCAACAAGACGAAATCGGGGTCATGAAGAAGGGTCCGGGCCAGGGCCAGCCGTTGCCGCATGCCTCTCGATAGGGTCCGGGTGGGGCTTTTGGCCCTTTCCTCCAGTCCTACCTGCGCGAGCCGCTCCGGGATCCGGGTCGAAAGGTCCTTCAAGCCGAAGAGCCGCCCGAAAAAGCGGAGGTTCTCTTCCAGGGTTAGGTGCCCGTAGAGGAAGGACTGGTGTGAGAGGACACCGATCCGACGATGCCATTCGGGGTCTCCGGTCTGGAGCCTTACGCCACGCAGAACCACCTCCCCAGCCGACGGCTTCAATGCACCGGAGAGGATTCCGAGGAGGGTTGTCTTTCCGGCTCCGTTAGGCCCGAAAACCGTCATGAGCTGCCCCGCACCCAAACTGAAGCTCACTCCGTCCACCGCCCTGATCGGGCCGAATTCCCGGGCCAGGCCCGAAGCTTCGAGAACGGATTCCACTGTGGGGGCGAAGCCGGCCGGTTGGCCCGGGGAGGATGTGGGAGCCCAGGAGTCCACAGGTTCTGGGCCGACCTAGGATGATTGGGGGGTTTCGGGAACCTTCATCGGAGTGCCGCAGTCGCCGCAAAAACGACTCCCGGCCGGATTGGGATGACCGCAGTTGGAACAAAAGTACCCGCCGGAAAGGCGAGATCTCACCGTAGCGATCTCCTCCTCCAGTTCAGCGTCGGTGGGCCCCTCGAACAACCCGCTCCCGACCTGGTTCTCCGCTTCTTCGGCCCGGATGGCTGCCAGGGCTTCACCGGAGATCTCCTGCCGGAGGGTCTGGTAATCCTCTTCTCCGAGCTTGCCCATGGCGTATTCGTATTCCGCATCCCGGAGTTGGAGGAGGAACACCCTTTTCCTGAACTGAGCCTCGGAGGGCTCCTCCCCCACGCTCCAGAGTGGGGCCTCCTCCCCGGAGATAACCGGCTGGAGGATCACAAACACTGTGATGCCCACCAAAAGAAGGGCCGCGATTATCACCATGATCCGACTCCATGGCCTTCCGCTGATCTCCGGAACATGTCCCTCCTCCTCACGCCGGGGCCGCCCCGGCAAGGGTTTTCTGGGAAGATCCCGCCGGCACCGTTGCGCCGGCCCGCTTCCGAAGGTCGGCCGCAGGCCAAAGTGCGATGAGGGATCCGATGGTGAGGATGACCCCCCCGTACCAGATCCAACCCACCAAGGGGTTGACCATGACCTGCACGACGATCCGCTGCGCGCCGGGATCGTTGGCAACGATGCCTTCGAAGTCCTCGACATCGGCGAGAATCACGTAGAGATCTTCAAGCGGAGTTGACCGGATCCCCACCTCGGTGGTCATCATCTCCTTGCTGGGATAGAACCGGCGCTCCGTGGACATAGCCCCCAGCGCCTCACCGTCTTTCTGGATCGACATGAGGGCCACCCACCGATCGAAGTTCGCCTCCCGGGAGGAGGAGATTCCCTCGTAGGTCAGGGTGTAGGCGTAGCCGAACGGGGAGGCCACAGTAACGGTCTCCCCCGGATTCATGCTCTTGCGTACCTCGACTTCGAAGGCCCGCCCTGCGAAGGCGGTAAAGATCAACACCACCCCTACGTGAACGATATATCCACCCCAACGGCGCCGATTCCGGCCAATCAAATGCAGTAACGCCGGGAAATACCCCTCCCCTTCGATGCGGGCCCGGGCTTTGGTCCCCTTCCAGAATTCCACCACGATGACGGTGAGAACGAAAGTGGAGATCCCGAAGGTCGTCAAAGCGTACCCACCCCTGGCACCGAGAACCCAAAGGGCCCCCACCACCACCCCACCTGCAATCACGGGGAGGGCGAAGTTTCGTTTCAGGTTTCGCCTCGTGGCCCTTCGCCAGGCGATGACGGGGCCGATTCCCGTGAGGGCGAGAAGGACCAAGCCGATGGGGAGGTTCACACGGTTGAAGAAGGGTGGGCCGACAGAGATCTGCTCCCCGGTGAAGGCCTCACTCACCAGCGGGAAGATTGTGCCCCAAAACACGGCAAAAGCCGCCCCGAGAAGGATCAGGTTGTTCAGGAGAAAGGCCGCTTCCCTTGAAAGGAAGGACTCGATCTGGTTTTCCGATCTCAAATTAGGCAGCCGGTACACGATCAGAACCACCGAAGCGATAAAAATGCTCCCCATGAACCCCAGGAAGATCAGGGCGATCTTCGTGTTCTCGGCGAAAGAGTGAACCGAATCGATGAGTCCGGAGCGTGTAAGGAAAGTGGCAAAAATCGTCAGGAGGAAGGTCAGAAGGACCAAAGACATGTTCCAGACCTTCAACATCCCCCGATTTTCCTGGATCATGATGGAGTGGAGAAAGGCCGTCGCGGTAAGCCAGGGCAACAAGGAAGCGTTCTCCACCGGGTCCCAGAACCAGTACCCGCCCCACCCCAACTCTTCATACGCCCAACGCATGCCAAAAATGATCCCGATGGCAAGGAAGGACCATGACACAAGGGTCCATCTCCGAGTGAGGACAATCCAGCGGGAATCGGTACGGCCCGTCATCAGGGCCGCCATTGCAAAGGCGAATGGAATCGAGAAGGCGGTGAAGCCCAGATAAAGGACCGGGGGATGGATGGTCATCCAATAGGACTGAAGCTGGGGGTTCGGCCCGGCTCCATCCAGCGGCGTGAAGCCCAGTTGTTCAAAGGGGTTCACCCCGGCAAACAGGAGGACCACCATGAAGAACCCGAGTATGCCCTGGAGGATTCCCACCACGTAGGGCATGAACTCCCGGTTTCGGCGCCGGTTCTGGAATACACACAGGGCCGAAAAGAAGGCCAGCAGAACCGCCCAGAAGAGGAGGGACCCGGTTTGCCCGGCCCACAGTCCGGAGATTTTGAAAAAAGGGTCCAGATCCCGATTGGAATAGTTGGCGACGTAGAAGTACTGGAACTGGTCGGTGAGGAAGGCATTGATGACGCCCAGGGAGGCGATGAAAAGGAGCGCAAAAACAAGGTAGACGCTCCGCTCCGCACTCAGAACCAGGTCACCCCGTCTCTGATGCCCCCCAACGAACCCCATGGCCATTCCCCAGAAGGAAACGGGGAGGGCGATCCATAAAGCGAATTCCCCTAGGGCCGTCACCCGGCGACTCCCCGCTTGGCCAGCTCCTCGGGAGCGGCCTCATACCTGCTCCCGCATTTGGTCAGGAGAGTCTTGGCCTGGAAGACGCCGTCTTCGCCGAACCGGCCCTCCAGCACCACCTCGATTTCATCGGTGAAGGTATCGGGGAGCACCCCCTCATAGACGACGGGGAAAGCCACCTCGGTGTGCTCGATATCGTGAACGGTGAAGAGGTGAATCAACTCTCCCTGACCCCGGCTGTAGGTGCCGGAAACCACCTTCCCGCTCACCTTCACGCCCACCGTGTGAAAATCCGGGTTCTCCGCAACCTTCGCCACCAGTTCGGTGGGTGTAAGGTAGTAAACCATGCTGTCGCTGACGCCGGTCCAGACCAGATAGGTCACAACCAGAGCAACACTTACCAACCCCACATAGAAACGACCGTGTCTCATTCTCACACCTTCTCCGATGAACCAGGTCCAGCCGGGCGACGAAACCATTTTCCGGGAGAAACAATGATGGGAGAATCTAACCCGGACCCGCTCCACCCTCAATCCGGATCCCACCCCCACATTCCCCACCCTGGAAACCCCACGAAACTGGAAGGTTCCCTCCCATGTAGGCTGGCTGAATCCTTGGGTATCCTGGACCCCCCGAACGGGAGGCTCCCGACGGTCAGACCTCCTTCTTCGATACAGCCCGGTCACCCTCCCCTTCCCAGGTCGACCAGGATTTCGCCGTGGCCACAGCCCGCCGCCACCCGGCAAGCAGGGGAGCCCGCTCTTCCTCCGACATCGAAGGACGGAAGGTCTTCGCCTCGCCGAGGGCAGCCATGAAGCCGTGCCCGTCGTCCCACACCCCCGTTTCAAGGCCAGCAAGACCGGCAGCACCCAGGGCGGTGGTCTCGACAAGAGCGGGCCGCCGCACGGGGACGCCCAAGACCCCAGCCTGAAACCCCATGAGCCAATCGTTCAAGGCGGCGCCACCGTCCACCCGGAGCTCTCGGGCGGTGACCCCCGAGTCCCGTTCCATGGCTCGGATGACGTCGGCGGTGGAATAGGCCATAGCCTCCAGAGCCGCTCTGGTCAGGTGGGCTCCGGTGGTCCCCCGGGTCAACCCGACCAACGTCCCCCGTGCATTAGGATCCCAATGGGGGGCCCCAAGACCCACGAAAGCGGGTACGAAATAGACGCCCTCGTTGGAACTCAGACTCCTGGCGAGGCCCTCCGAGTCCTGGGCCGCCTCGATGATTCCGAGGCCGTCGCGAAGCCATTGGATGGCGGCCCCCGCAATAAAAACGGAGCCCTCCAAAGCATAGGCGGGCCCACCTAAGGCATCGCAGGCCATGGTAGTAAGGAGCCCGGAATGGGACTCCACCCGTTCCGCTCCGGTGTGGAGCAGGAGGAAGGCCCCGGTCCCATAGGTGTTTTTCGCCAAACCCTCGGTCCAACATCCCTGTCCGAAAAGGGCGGACTGCTGGTCGCCGGCTACCCCTCCCACCGGAACCTCGATCCCGAGCTCTTCCCCGGCGGTGAAGCCAAAACCGCCGGAACTCCTCCGCACCTCAGGAAGCACTTCCTGCGGGACTTCCAGGATGCGTAATAGCTCCGGATCCCACGATTGACTGCCAAGATTGTAGAGAAGGGTCCGGGAAGCGTTGGTGTGGTCCGTGGCGTGGACCGATCCATGGGTCAATCGAGCGACGAGCCAGCTGTCCACCGTCCCCATGGCCAGATCACCGGCCTCGGCACGGGCCCTCAGCTCCGGTCGGCTCCGGAAAAGCCAGGTGAGCTTGGTGCCGGAAAAATACGGATCCAGGAGCAGACCCGAGCGGGCCCGGACCTCCCTCTCCAGCCCCCTGTCCCTCAGTTCGCTGCAAATGGCCACCGTCCTTCGGTCCTGCCAAACGATAGCCCGATGGACGGGCTCCAGGGTCTCCCGGTCCCAAAGAACCACCGTTTCCCTCTGATTCGTGATCCCGACTCCCTCCACCAAAGCCTCTTCTCCGGCCTCCGTCAGGGCCCGCCGGGAAACCCCTTTCGTGACGTTCCAGATCTCCAGGGCATCATGTTCCACCCACCCTGGCTCCGGAAAATGCTGGGTGAATTCCGAATAGGCTCTCCCAAGGATTCGGCCGTCCTGGGCGACCACGAGGGCTGTAGTGCCCGTGGTCCCCTGATCGATGGCGAGAATGGCGGGAATTGGGCTCATGGGTGTTCCTCCGGGGATGTGCCGCCGGAACCGGTCATCCCGGATCCCGTGCCGAGAAGCCCCGCAATAGCGGTTCGAAAGGAGGGATTCCGGTCCTCGATGGGGATATCCTCCCCGCCGGAGGCCTTTGGGTCGAAGGTGGTGCGCGGTAGAGCGACATAGAAGGGGATTCCGTGGTGGCGAGCCAGAACCGCGACACCGTACGTCCCGATCTTGTTGGCGACATCAACGTTGGCCGCCACCCGGTCGGCACCCACGATCACCAGGTTCACCCGGCCCTCTCTCAAGAGGGCGCCAGTCATGGATTCCGTGATCAGCCGCGGGAACCAGCTTCCCGAACTCGTACCTCCACCCACCCTCCTCGAGGAGTTCCAGGAAGAGCGGGAGGGCTAGGCCCATGACGGTATGGTAGTCACCCTGGACCTTCTCCACCAACGCGCTTCCGAGCCCTTGGATCCCGTAGGCCCCGGCTTTGTCCATGGGCTCGCCCGTTTCGGCGTATCGACGGGCAAAAGTTTCGTCGAAAGAAATGAACGTCACCTCGGTGGACAGGTACCCGGAAAGGACCCCCCGGTGGGGAAAAAACAAAGCCAGGCCACTGATCACCGTGTGGGCCCGACCCGAAAGGGAACAGAGCATGGCCACTGCGTCTTCCAAACCCTGGGGTTTTCCCAACACGACTCCGTCCCGCACGACGACAGTGTCCCCGGCCAGCACCAACCGGCCGGGGTAAGCCTCCGAAACCTTCAAGGCTTTCTCCCGTGAAAGCCGTTCAGCGTGCGCGGCCGGACTCTCGCCTTCCAACCCGACTTCCGGGATATCCGGGGGAACGACGTCGAAGGCGAGGCCGAGACGGG
>JBDRDQ010000361.1:0-7132 GCA_043820695.1 Gemmatimonadota bacterium
GCACCGGGTGCAGCAAGTGCGCCGAGATCTGCCCATGCAACTTCATCGAGATGCATTGATTTGCAGGTAAGCGTTCCTCGGTTACTCGTCGCGGGTCTCCGGGGGGAGGCGGAAAGACCCTCCTTTCTCTCGGACTCGCGGCGAGTTTTCGTTCCAGGGGGCTGGTCGTCGCCCCCTTCAAGAAGGGGCCCGATTACATCGACGCCGCCTGGCTTACCCGTGCGGCCGGCCGACCTTGCAGGAACCTCGACCTCTTCCTCTTCTCCCCCGACGTGGCCAAGCAGTCCTTCCTGCATGCATCCTTTGCCGCCGACGTGGCCCTCATCGAGGGAAACCGAGGCCTCTATGACGGTATGGATCCGGAAGGGAGTTATTCCAGCGCGGAGCTGGCAAAGCTCCTGAAGGCCCCCGTTCTTCTCTGCGTCGACGCTACGAAGACGACCCGGACGGCCGCTGCTCAGGTTCTGGGATGCCAGACTCTGGACCCGGAGGTTCAGTTGGCGGGGGTTGTCCTCAATCGGGTCGCGGGGATACGTCACGAAGCGGTCCTCAGGGAAACCATCGAGGGGATCTGTGGGATTCCGGTATTGGGGGCAATCCCTCGTCTTCCTGGCGATCTCTTTCCCGAGCGGCACCTGGGTCTGGTACCCCCCCAGGAGACGGATGGGGTGGACGGCCCCCTTGCCCGGGTTCAGGAAATGGCGGAAGAATACCTGGATCTGGACCGGATTCTGGCCCTGGCCAAGGCTGCACCCCGGACATCCAACAACCATAACGGGGTTTCCGTGAAGGTGGGACGATCTGCCGGCGGCTCCGGGGCTCGAACCCATACCGGGGATCCGCCCAAGACCCAGGTCCGCATCGGGGTCTTCCGCGACGCCGCTTTTCAGTTCTACTACCCGGAAAACCTGGAGCACCTCGTCCAGGCAGGGGGCGAGTTAGTGGAAGTATCCCCCCTTCAGGACTCCTCCCTCCCGGACGTGGACGCCCTTTATCTTGGAGGTGGTTTCCCGGAAACCCTCGCTCCGGGTCTTTCCCGGAACGTTTCCTTCATGAGGTCCCTGCGGGACGCAGCCGAGAACGGGATCCCGATTTATGCCGAGTGTGGGGGTGCCGTATATCTGGGAGACGCCCTTCATTTTCAGGGAGAATCCTACTCCCTTGTGGGGGTGCTTCCTGTCGAATATGGATTTCAAGCGAAACCCAGGGGACACGGTTATACTGTGCTGGAAACGGTCGGGGAGAACCCGTTCTTCCCCCTTGGAAAGACATTGAGAGGGCATGAATTCCACTATACGTACATGCTCTCACCTGCACCTGCACCTGGACCTGGACCTGCACCTGGGGCGGCAGATCTGGGTTTCGCATTCAGGATGCACCGAGGTTATGGGTACGATGGGAAGCACGACGGTCTTTGTCGGTGGAACGTGCTGGCGTCGTACACGCATGTTCACTCCTTGGGGACGGTGGATTGGGCACCCGCCCTCGTGAGAGCAGCAGTCCGGTTCAAGTCCCGCTCATCGGGATAGACGGGATTCGGATCCTGTCGGAGAAGTGAGAGGATAAGGTCTTGGCGATCATCACGATTTCGAGAGGTTCCCTTAGCGGAGGCCGGGCACTTGCCGAGTGCCTGAGCTCTCGCCTGGGGTATCCGAATGTCGGACGTGAAGTGCTTCAGGAAGCAGCTGAGACCCTGGGCGCTTCGGAAGAGGTTTTTCGTGGTAAGTTCGAGACTACTCCAGGACTCTGGGGTCGCCTCACCCACGCCCGGGAGAAGTATGTTCTGGCGGTGCAAACCGCTCTGGCCGAATGGTGTACCCGGGGCGACCTGGTTTACCACGGCCTATCCGGCCAGCACCTCCTGAAAGGGCTCCCGGGGATCTTCCGGATCCGGCTCATCGCTCCCATGGAGATACGGATCAAGGCCCTTCTGGAATCGCATCCCATGATGACCGTCTCCCAGGCAGAAGAGTTCATCAAAGATGTGGATCTGGATCGAAGCCGCTGGGTCAAGGTCATGTACGGCGCCGACGTCACGGATCCGAGCCTCTATGACCTGACCATCAACCTCCGGACCCACACCATCGAGTCGGCATGTGACACTGTCGTCACGGCCGTAGCCCAGCCCCGGTTCCAGATCACCGACGAGGTGGAGGCTGAGATTTTTGCTTTTGCCGCCCAGTGCCGGGATCGCCTGAGCCGGGCCAAGGGAGGTTGAGGCATGTGCATCATTACGATTCAGAGAGGCACAAAGAGTGGTGGGGAAGCCCTGGCCGAATGCCTTGCAAAGCACTTGAACTACCCGATGCTGGGGCGGGAAGTGCTCCAGGGAGCCGCCGCACAACTTGGCGTTCCGGCTGAAGATATTGGTGAGAAGATGGAGGACCTGCCGGGGCGGTTCGGCCGGACGCCCCTCATCACCAAGCTCTATGTGGCCGCCGTCAGGGCCGCTCTGGCTGAGCATGCACGGGAGGGGAAGTTGGTGTACCACGGGCTGGCCGGAGGCTTCCTTCTCAGGAGCCTGCCCGGGGTTATGAAAGTGCGCCTCATCGCCCCGCTGGAGCTCAGGGTTCGAGCCCTGATGGCGAGCCACGGGATGGATGAGATTTCGGCGGCTGCCTACATCCAGGACGTCGACGACGGCAGGGCACGTTGGGTGAAAAACGTCTACGGGCAAGACATCCTCGACTCGACCCAATACGACATGGTGTTGAACCTCGCCAGCTTCTCCATCCCTGAAGCGTGTGAGGTCGTGGTGTCAGCGGCATCTCGGCCCGAGTTCGCCATGACCCCAACTCGTATGAAGGAGCTGGAGGACTTCCGTCTAGCGTGTCAGGTTCGTCTGGCCCTCCTGGAGGACCTGGGAACCCAGACACTGAACCTGGATGCAGGAGTTACGGACAAGGTAGCCCTGGTGACGGGGGAAGCCCCGCTGTTGAATACCGGAGAAGTTGAGAAACGGATAACCGAGATTGCTGCATCGGTACCCGGCGTGGAGGAGGTCCGGCTGGCAATCGATTGGTACGACCCTTACCCCTAGAACAACGCCCCCACGGGATTTCAGGGCGAAGAGGAAGAGTTTTAGCCATGCACTCTCTCTTCAGCTTCACCCGCGTTTTCGCGGTATTGACATTGGTTCTTTTAATTACCCCTGTGGCCCTGAGTGGCGCTCAGGATCCCTCAGCCGTTATGGACCTCGGAGTCACCGCCTGGTGGGTCTGGCCTTTGGCCCTATTCGCCATGACCTTCGTCATGGGAATCCTGGCGGCCTTGGGAGGGGTGGGGGGCGGTGTGCTGTACGTCCCCATTGTCAGCGGCTTCTTCCCCTTCCATCTGGATTTCGTTCGGGGCGCCGGACTGCTCGTGGCCCTCTGCGGGGCTCTGGCGGCCGGGCCCGGATTCCTCCGGATGAACCTGGCCAGTCTGAGGTTGGCCATGCCGGTGGCCCTCATTGCCTCCACATGTGCCATCTTCGGCGCCATGGTGGGCCTGGCTCTCCCCACGAACATCGTCCAGACGGCTCTGGGGGCCACGATTCTTGGAATCGTGGCTCTCATGATCACGGCGAAAAAGTCCACCTACCCCGACGTGGCTGAATCGGATCGCCTCTCTTCGGTCCTGGGGATCTACGGGATCTACACCGAGGCCAGCCTGGGGCAGACCATCAATTGGAAGGTCCACCGGACCGTCACCGGGCTCCTCCTCTTCATCTTCATCGGATTTGCGGCGGGGATGTTCGGCCTTGGCGCCGGTTGGGCCAACGTCCCGGTCCTCAACCTGGTGATGGGGGCACCGCTGAAGATCAGCGTGGCCACCAGCAAGTTTCTCCTTTCCATCACCGACACGTCAGCGGCCTGGATCTACCTCAATCAGGGGTGCGTCATCCCCATGATGGTGGTGCCCTCCCTCGTTGGGATCATGCTCGGGTCCTTCATCGGCGTCCGGATCTTGAGAGTGGCCAAACCCACCTTTGTGCGGTGGATCGTCATCGCCATGCTCCTCTTTGCCGGGGCAAAAGCAATTACCAAGGGGCTGGATCTCCCCTTCATCGTCTGACGCAGGCGGAGCCGAGAGATGACCGAAACCGTTAAAGACATGGGATCAGCGATGGACCAGACCTCCACCACCGGCCTCAAGGCCGAGGCCGACGCGGACCAACTTCTCTACGCCGGGATCCTCGCCAAGGGCATGTATCTGGGCCTTGCCATCCTATTGGTCACCTTCACGCTATACCTGACCGGAGCCCTTCAGCCGGGCATTCCCATAGAGGCCCTCCCCCGCCTATGGACCCTCAGCGCCCATGAATACCTGGAAGCTGTAAATCAAGAATTCCTCCATCGGCCAGAGGTGATCGTCGGCTGGGGCTGGATGGGGGTATTAGCTTTGGGGGACTACCTGAACTTCATAGGCATCGCGCTCCTTGCGGCCGTAACCATCGTCTGCTACGTAGGGATTCTGCCGAGCCTCTTCCGCAAGAAGGACTGGATTTACGCGACGATCGCGGTTCTGGAGGTCCTGGTCCTGTCGCTGGCGGCCAGTGAAATCATCGCGGTCGGGCATTAGGAGCCTGACCCTGCGCTGTGTGTGAACCCTAACCAAGTCGATCATGAAGTTCCTCCCCGTAGGTCTGGACCTTCGCGGCCGGATCTGTATCGTGGTGGGTGGTGGAAAGGTCGGGACCCGGAAGACCACCACCCTGCTCCGAGCCGGCGCTTCCGTGACCGTCGTCTCCCCCGAAGCCACGGCGGAGGTGGCCCGATTGGCCGATGCGGGGCGGATCTGTTGGCGAAAGGGACAATACCAGGGAAGCGATCTCGACGGCTCTTTTCTTGCAGTTGCTGCCACCGATGACGAGGGCTTGAACGCCCGCCTGGTCCTGGACGCAAGGGAGCGAGGAGTGCTGGCCTGCGACGCCTCCTCCGCTTCCCGATCCGAGGTGATTTTCGGTGCCCTCCATCAAAGCGACGGTGTCATTCTGGCCGTCTTCACGGACGGTCGTGACCCTTCTCTTGCCCGGAAAACACGGGACCGAATCGCCGCCCTAAGCGATGAGTGGGAAGAGAACTGAGTCCATGCTGATCCTTGTTGCTCACGGCAGTCGAGATCCTCTCTGGAGAGGCACTCTCGAGAAGCTGGCCGAGAGTGTGGGAGCCGGAATGCCCTCGGAGGAGGTCAGGGTGGCCTTCATGCAGTTCGAGGGTCCGACTCTTCAGGAAGTGGTGAGCGAAGCGGCCGGAGCGGGGCAAACCAATCTCAGGCTTCTCCCCCTCTTCATGGCCAGCGCAGGGCACGTGGACAAAGACATTAAGCCCCTGGTGGCCGAGCTGGCCCGGGCTCATCCCGGAGTGAAGCTGAACCTCATGGCGCCGGTGGGAGAGGACGACCTGTTCCCCCGCCTTCTCGTCGATATTGCCACCAAACCATCAACCCCGGGTTGAAAGCTGGGAACGACCATGGCTTCTTCATCGAATAAGACCCTCGGAACCGTTCACCTTGTGGGAGCCGGCCCCGGTGACCCTGGTCTCCTGACCGTCCGGGCCGTCCAGTGTCTCCGGGAGGCCGACCTCGTCCTCTACGATTACCTCGCGAACCCCATGCTGGTCGAGTACGCACCCGACAGTGCAGAACTCGTTCGGCTGGGACGTCACGACCAGGGCCGCTCGCTGACCCCGGACGAAATCACCGAGGTCATGGTCCAGGCTGCTCTCGACGGGAAGAACGTGGTCCGCCTGAAGGGGGGAGACGCTTCCATTTTCGCCCGGGGCGGAGACGAGGCGGACGCCTGCCGGGCCGCCGGTATCACCTTCGAGATCGTGCCGGGGATCACCTCCGGGTTGGCTATCGCAGCTTACGCCGAGATTCCCCTCACACACTTCGAGGACGCCTCAGCGGTGGCCCTGGTCACAGGGCATGAAAGGGACGACAAAGAGGAGTCCCACCTGGACTACAAAGCGCTGGCCGCCTTCCCCGGAACCCTGGTGTTCTACATGGGAGTAAAATGGGCCGGGCGGTGGAGCGGGGCCCTCATGGAACACGGTAAACCCCCGGACACACCGGTGGCCGTGGTCCAGTGGTGCAGCCGGGCCCGCCAACAAACCGTCAAGTGCACGTTGGAGACGGTCGTCGAGGCCATCGGAGAGAAGGGCATCAGGCCCCCTTCCCTCTTTGTCGTCGGGAAGGTGGTCGATCATGCACCCAACCTTTCCTGGTTTCAGGAGCGGCCCCTGTTCGGGACCAGCGTCCTGGTGACCGGGTCAAAGCGGACGGCGTCAAACCTCCGGGGGCGTTTATCCGTGCTGGGCGCAGAGGTTCTCACCCAATCGGCGATCAGGATCGCCGAGCCGGTGGACTGGTCCCCCGTGGACGCTGCATTGGATCAGCTGGAACAGTACGACTGGCTGGTTTTCACCAGCGGGAATGGGGTGGACGGCCTGATGAAGCGAATCTTCTCCCGGGGTGGAGACCTCCGGTCCCTCGGAGGAGTCAGGTTGGCGGCTTTGGGGCAGGGTACGGCGGAGAGGCTGCGCTCCTACCATCTCAACCCGGACCTGGCCCCTGAAAAGGTCGATGCATCCGCCCTGGCCCAAACCCTCTTGGAAAGCTCGGCCGGCGGCGCAATCCTCCTGGCCCGAGCAACCGGGGACCGCCCGGTCCTGGCAGACGAGCTGGAAGAGATCGGGGCCGGCGTCGACGAGATCCCGGTCTACAGGACGGTGGAGGTCGAAGAGCCCAACCAAGATGTGGCCGATGCCCTGAAGGCGGGGGAGATTCACTGGGTCACGGTCACCAGCTCCCCAACGGCGCGATCCCTGGTGCGGCTGTACGGAGAGCTACTGAAAACCGCGAAGTTGGTGAGCATCAGCCCGCTGACCTCCGCCACGTTGCGGGAGCTGGGCTACGAACCAGCCTATGAGGCGACCCCTCACACGTTGGATGGGATGGTGGACACCCTACTCCAAGCTCGGGAGAAGAACGGCTAGGAGGAAAGCCACAACCCTACGGGGCCCGCTTTTCCAGGACATCCCTGGTGAGGCTGGCCACCGTGGTTTCTTCTACGACCCGGTCTCGATAGAGATGGACCGGCCCCCGGTCTTCCTTCAGCTCCGTCCGTCCCTCCAGAGCCCTCGTCTCA
>JBDRDQ010000362.1:0-2803 GCA_043820695.1 Gemmatimonadota bacterium
GACGCTCCGGGACATCGTGGACTACGAGCTCATCGTCTCCATGGCGACGCTGGAAACAGCGGCCAACAACCGAGAGCGGCTGAACCGGCAGATCTACGAGGTGAACCGCTCCACCATCGAGGAGTTTCTGGAAGGGGAGCCCACTGGGGGCGCGACCGATGAGCTGGGTGGTTACGGACCCCTTCCGGCCCGGATAGCCTCCGAGCGGCCGGAGACGGGCCGGGTGATGCCTGGCGCTTTGGGAGCCGGGGGCACCCCCTACGCCGCGATTTTCCCGCAGAATGAGGGGGATCCCGTTACCAGGGCCAAGCTTCTGCGCCTGCTGGAGATGGCCGGAGTGACCGTGGAGCGAGCCACCCGTTCTTTCAACGCTGGCGGGGTGGATTACCAGGAAGGAACATATGTAGTACGCCTAGCACAAGTGTATGGGCGGTACGCGAAGGAGATGCTCGAGCTCCAGAGCTACCCCGAGATCCGGCTGGCGCCGGATCTGCCACCCCTCCCCCCCTACGACGTTACGGCCTGGTCCCTGGGCCTCCAGATGGGGGTAGGCGTGGAGTTCGTGGACCGGCCTTTCGATGCATCTCTCCAGATTGTGGAGGGGGTGTCCCTTCCGCTCGGGGGGGTGGAAGGGAGAGGGGATCTCTACCTCATCTCCGCCGAGTACAACGACGCTTTCATGGCGGTAAACCAGCTCTGGGCCTCGGGGGCGCAAGTGAGCCGAGCCACGAATTCGGGGGCCTGGGGCGGGGATGGCCTGGTGTACGCTCCCGGGGCCTTCGTTGTGGAGAGCGTGTCCCGAGAGGAAATGGATCGGATCGCCAGGGAGTTGGGAATCCGGGTCCAAGCCGTCCTTCGACTTCAGGGAGAGGAGCTGGTGCCGCTCCCGAAACCGCGTATCGCCATCTTCCAGCCCTGGCAGTCCAACATGGATGAGGGATGGACCCGTTGGGTTCTGGAGGCTTACGGCTTCGACTACGACGTCCTCCATCCCCAGGACTTCCGGGGGGCCGCCGCCGCTGCTGGAGTTGGGCCTGCCGGTGATTTCGAGATCGAGCCTGATTATCGAAGTCAATGGCCCCCCCACGTGGGAGATAGGTCGGGGGGTCGGGTGTTATCCGAGCCTTTGTCGGAGCGTTATGACGTCATCCTATTCACTCATCAGAGTGGAAGCTCGATCCTGGAAGGCAGCTCATCCCCGACTACGCCGGAGCCCTACCGGATGGGTCTTGGGGAGGCCGGATTGGCCGCTCTGGACGACTTCGTGAAAAAGGGCGGGCGGGTCGTTGCCCTGGGCTCCGCCAGTGGTCTCTTCATCGGACATTGGCCCATCCCCGTAAAGGACGCGTCGGAGGGACTCGGCAGGGACGAGTTCCTGATTCCGGGCTCCATCATCAACCTTCAGGCGGACGTCACCCACCCCTTGGCGTGGGGACTGAGTTCCGACACCCATGGCTTCTTCAGCAGCAACCCATTCTTCGAGTTGGTCTCACACTTCCCCTCCCAGGAGGTGAGCGTCGCCGTCCGGTATCCCAATGAGGGGCTCAGGGCTTCCGGGTGGCTGAGGGGAGAGGAGTACCTGGCGGGGAAGGCGGCGGCGGTAGAGGTCCGGTTCCCGGGAGGAGGAGTAGGTTCCACGGGGAGTCTGGTGCTCCTGGGCATCAGGCCTCAGCATCGGGCCCAGACCCACGCCACCTTCAAGCTCTTGTTCAATGCCCTTGTGAACCCGAGGTAGTGACGAGGGCGACTACCAGGCGCCCCTGAGGCCGGGAATGGGTTCTGGCCATCGAGCAGGGGGTGGCTCCCCCCGACGTGGGGAAGGAGCGGTAGGGGCTCAACCCCCCACCAGTTCCTCCACCGCCGCGGCGATTCTGTACTCCAGCTGGTGGGTCGAGCTGCACGGGACTCGGGTGTTGCTGACCCCCTCCGGGTTGATGCCAAAAGCCTGAATCGTCGTGTGCAGAATGCTCTGCCCGTCCGGCGAAGCCTCCACCTGGGAGAGGATGTTCATCTGGATCCGGAAACTGTCGGCAAATCCCCCCACTACCCCGCTCCCGCAGCTCAGATAACGGGAGAGTCGCTCACCTCCGAGCCTTCTCGACACGGCGAAGTCAGGGTTGTTGAGGGATCGGGTCCGCGGGTCTGCCCCGGCAATCTCGATTCCTAGCGGGAGTTTACCGCGTTCGGGCCATAAGTAGGGGGAGTACCACGAGCTCGGTTCCGGTCTTCTGAAGTGTAACTCGTTTTCACCACCCATTTTAGGTCCAGGTGCCCCAGCCCTCTGCGGGTCGGTTCACATCAATATTTCGTATGACCTAACAAGAATACCCTCTCCCTCTTTCCTCTTTGCCTTATTTGACAGCCATTCATAGAGCCTCTTGACAAATGGTGCACGAAGTTGTATGACCTAAGGCATGGCGAGCATAACGAAGAAAATGGTCCATGGTCACCCTTACTACTACGCCCGCGAGTGCAAGCGGGTCGGGGGCAAGCCCAAGATCGTCTGGCAGAAGTACCTGGGCAGGATCGAGGACATCGCGGCGGCGGTGGACGAGCAGAAGAAGGGAAAGAAGGGGTACCCGGTCCCGCAGCCGGAGGACGAAAGTCTGGTGACGGAATTCGGGGCCGCCGCAGCCCTGCATGACCTAAGCTGCCGCCTCGGCCTGGTGGAGATCATCGACCATCACGTGCCCAAGCGAGGCTCTGGGCCATCGGTGGGCACCTATCTGGGGGCTGCTGTGCTGAACCGCTGCCTCGCACCCCGGAGCAAGGCAAGGCTGGGCGATTGGTTCGAGGCCACAGT
>JBDRDQ010000363.1:0-2509 GCA_043820695.1 Gemmatimonadota bacterium
CCCTGGCCCCGAGGATAGAAGAGGGAGGGGCCAGCAACTACTACGACCCGTGGGGATACATGCCGAAGCCGGAGAAGGAGGAGGGGAAGCCCGAGGAAACGGAAGAGCAACCCGAGACCCCAACACCCGTTGAGGAACCAGAAGAGCCAGAGGACGAGCCAGTGGAAGAGAAACCCGAGGAGAGCGAAGAGAAAAAGGAGACGAGGGTACTGACCGGCGAGGACATCGCCCAGGTGGACAAGTTCCGCAAGATGCTGGAGAAGTACGCCGATCAGCACGGTCTGAAGATAACGGACATACCGGGCTGGACGGAGGGCAAGATCGCCGGCATGGCACTCGACCCGGACCACAAATGCTCCTGCGACCCGAGCCGGGGCCGCTGCCCGTGCAAACAGGGCCTCCAGGAGTGCCTCAACGGATCGGACCACACGTGCAAGTGCTCCGTGTTCGAGAGGGACTACGGCAAATCAGCCCCGGAGGAGCCGGAACCAGAACCGGAACCGGAGCCCGAAGAGGAGACCGACGAACCGGAATTCCAGCCGGAACTGGCGATCCGGGCCAAGGACTGGTGGGACGGCCAGGTCATGGACACGCGGGAGAAGGCGATGGCCGAGATGATGACCGACGACATGGAATACAGCGGCTCGCTCAGATGGAGGGAGATGAAGCCCTGGGCGCAGCACAAGGTAGTGATGTACTTCAAGGACCACATCGACGGCACCGCACAGAAGGCCCCAGAGGACACCATCCGCCTCCCCTACAACGACAACAGCTTCATCGAGGTCAAGCGTGGCATCTTCGAGTCCCACGAGTACGTCCAGATATCCAAGGGCTTCACCAGGCACGGCGGCGAGGACCAGTACACGAAGGCGGTAACGTTCCCAAAGGACCTGAAAAAGAAAGTGGCGGAAGCGCTGGAGAACATATAGACAATCAAACAGGTGTTGAAAATGTCAGAAGAGAACCAGACAGAAGAGAACCAGACAATAGTCAAAATAGAAACGAACATGGCAACCCTCAGAAAGATAATCGACGAGATAGGCGCGGTCAACGACGAGGCGAAGTTCAGGTTCATGCGGACCGGCATCGGGGTCAACGTCGTCGATCCGGCCCACGTGCTCATGCTGGAGATGGCGATACCGAACACCACGCTCGATAAATACTGGACAGACATGAATGCCGAGAGGATCCACGAGATCGGCCTCGACATCGACAAGCTCAAGGCCCTCTACGAGGGACTGCCGAAGTCAAAATGGGCGGCCACCCCCGTAAGCATCGAACTCACGGAGCGGAGGATAACAACCGAGGTCGCCGGCGCCATCCGGGAGAGCGACACGGTGGATACTGCCAACATGCCAGACCCGAAGATCCCGACGCTGAACCTCAGCCACGCTGCGGAGGTGAGCGCGGACGAGGTCCTGGACGCGATCAAGTCCTGCAAGAAGATCAGCCAGCACCTCGGCATCGACATCGAACCCGAGGGCGTCACCGTCCACACGTTCGGCAAAGACAGCTCGAAGTTCCGGAAGACCCTGGAGTCAAAACACCGCAAGGGTGAGGGCACCGCCAAATCGCTGTACAGCATCGACTACCTGGAGAACATCTTCAGGACCCTCGCGGGCGAGGAGGTCGTCATCCAGCTCTCGAGCGACTACCCGATCGTGATAAGCCACGACCATGGCCGGTTCCTGATGGCCCCGAGGCTCGAGGCTTAGGCATCCCTGAACATAGTGAAGGGATGCCAAGGGGTGTCAAATGTCAGACATCGTCATCATCCGGGAGTACAGGAATATGTACTACCTGATCATCCTGGCGGTGACGGCGCTGGCGCTTATCCAGGCAAAGCGGCGCGGCATCGGGGAGGCGGGCATCCGGCTGTGGCTGGTTGCCGGGCTGCTGTGCCTCGGCGTGGAGCTGGCGCTGTTCCTGTCGGGTCTCAGGACGTACAGTTTCTGGTGGCCCCTGGAACTGGTCCAGCACGCCTTCACGGAGGGCGGCACGGGTCTCCTCCTCTCGGTGCTGCTGGGGACGAGAATCGGATTAATAGAAATATAGAAAGAAACAAAAACAAGGAAGTGAAAACATGTCTGAAAAGAAAGCAACCGAAGTGGAATCGACCGAGGAATACGGAGAGTACAGGATCCCGAGGGACGGGAAAAAGGACCTGGTGTTCACCGGGCAGCTCCTGGGCCACGGGACATCGAGAAGGTACGACGGGAGCAACTGGTCCACCCGTTGGGATGAGTACGACCTCTACCGCACGAAGGGAGGCAGGTTCGTGCTCGCCCACGAGTACAAGAGCCAGTGGCAGGGGGAGGGAGGAATCGAGGAGGCCTGGGTGGAGGACACCGTCGAGGTCGCAATAGCCCATGGCGGGTTCAACGACGGGTACAGGGAAGTGGAGATGCCGGACGGCATCAAGGACCTGCTGCGGGACGCGGGCATCGATGTCGTGGAGCAGGTGGAGTAATCGAACAGGGCCGGGCCGGGAAACCGGCCCGGTCACCAT